>NZ_JAQGLV010000058.1 GCF_028292705.1 Collimonas fungivorans
TCGAAAGACTGTTTCGCGCTGCGTAAAAGAATGTCGGTAGTGTTCAGGTTTTCTGCTTCGGTGCGCAGCGCCTGGTCGCTTTTCCATACTTCCAGCATTACCTGCTGCTCGATATTCTCCAGGTCGGCCTGCCTGCTTTCGGCTTGCGCCTGCGCACCGCGCACCTTGTATTTGCGGCCGAAACCGTCGAACAAAGGAATGCTGACTTGCAGGCCGATGCTGCGGCTGGTGATGGTTTGTTTGGAGGATACCTGGTTGATCGGCGTGTCGTTGCGGTCGCCGGTGGCGAACAATGACAGCGTCGGCCGGCCTTCGGCGCGGGCGGCATCGACTTGCGCCTGGGCGGATTTCAATTGCGCCTGCGCCGCCAGTATTTTCGGATGGGCGCGCACCGCATCGGCGATCAGGTTGTCGGCGGCTTGCTGCAGCAAAGGTGCGTCGGTAGCTTGCAAGCCCAGGTCGGCCAGCGCCAGCGGAATATTCGGCCGCAGGCCCATGACGATGGCCAGGGTGCCGAGCGCGCTTTGCAGGTCGCCTGCCGCCTGCGCCCGTTTCAGGCTTGCCTGTGCATAGGAAGTTTGCGCCTGCAGTTTGTCAGCAAGGGCGCCGGCGCCGGCCTGGTATTTGGCTTCGCTGGCCTTGTAGCTCTGTTGTGCCGCCAGTTCGGCATCGGCGGTTGCGCTCAGCATCGCTTGCGCTGCCTGCGCCTGGTAAAAGCTTTGCACGGTATTGAGGAACACAGTCTGCAGGACATCGTCCTGCGTCGCGCTGGCCGCGTTCAATAACTGCCGCGCATTTTCCAGGTTGGCGGCGCGCAGTCCGGAATCGTACAGCACCCAGTTCAAGCTCAGGTTGGCATTGCTGCTGTGGGTTTTGAGCGATGAATTACTCTCTGGAAAATCCGGATAACTATAACGATTATCGGCTTTGCTCCAGCTGCCGGCGGCGGTCAAGGTTGGCAGGTAAGCGGCGCGACTCACGCCCAGCGCGGCTGTCTGCACCTTGACATTGGCCCAGGCCTGGCGCGTCTGCGGATTGCGGCAGAGCGCGCGTTCGACCGCGTCCAGCAAGGTCAGCGGGACCGGCAGCTGCGCATCGAATCCGCAACTGCTGGTGAGCGTGGCAGCCGGCGTGCCCGAGAGATCGTTTGCTGTCCGCAGCGGATCGGACCAGATCGATTCCGCGCAGGCCGGTGCGGAGATGGCTGCAGTCAGCGCCAGCAGCGGCAAGGCGTTTTTCAGCGAAATCATTGTGCCGGCGTCGCGTCCGCCGGTTCCGCCTCGGCCGGCGGCAACAGGTCGTCGACTACCTTGCCGCCGACCAGCACGATGGCGCGGTCGGCGCTGCTGATCGTTTCGGGGCGATGCGCCACGATCACGCGCGTGATATCGATGGATTTGATGGCCGTGTTGACCAGCTGCTCGCGTTCGATATCCAGGTGGCTGGTAGCCTCGTCGAGAAACAGGATCTGCGGCCGCTTGTAAAGTGCGCGCGCCAGCAGCACCCGTTGCTTCTGGCCGCCCGAGAGGATGGACCCCATGTCGCCGACCAGCGTGTTGTAGCCCATCGGCATGGCTGCGATATCCTGGTGGATCGCAGCCATGCGGGCGCAGTCCGCGATCCAGGCACGGTCGGCCTGGGGATCGAAAAAGCTGATGTTGTCGGCCAGCGAACCGGCAAACAGCACATCGTCCTGCAGCACCGTGCCGATCATCTGGCGCAAGGTGTCCAGCCCGACCTGGCTGACATTGCGGCCGCCGATCAGCACTTCGCCCTGGGTCGGCGCCAGTATCCCCAGCAGGATATTGATCAGCGTTGTCTTGCCGCCGCCGGACGGTCCGACGATGGCGACTGATTCGCCGGCGGCGATGCGGAAAGAAACATCGTCCAGCACGTACGGCTCCTGTTCGGCATAACGGAAGCGCAAGCCGCGCACTTCCAGGGACGGCATCAGAGCTGTCTCACGCTCATCCAGATTTCGAGCGTGCGTCGTTTCAGGTCGATGAAGCACGATATCGGCCAGCCGTTCACCTTGCAATTGCAGCATCTTGACTTCGACGAACTTGTCGATCAGGGAGCTGACGCGTTCGTTGAACTGCCCCTTGTAGGCGTTGAACGCCATCAAGGCGCCCACCGTGAAATTGCCGTCCATGACCAGCCTGGCGCCGAGCCAGATGATCAGGATGTTTTCGATGCCGAACAGCACGCCGTTGAGCGACTTGTAGAGCAGGCTCAGTTTCTGCGTGCGCAGGTCGGCATTGACCTGGTCCACCAGCAGGCTCAGCCAGGTGGCGCGGCGCTCGTCCTGGCGCTGGAACAGCTTGATGGTCTTGACGCCGCGAATGGTTTCCAGGAAATGGGTCTGCTGTTTGGCGGCGTGGATGATTTCTTCTTCGGTGGCGTGCCGCAGCGGCGCAAACCAGGCCCAGCGCCCCAGGCCGTACAAGGCCATCGCTGCAATCGCGACCAACGCCAGCAGCGGGCTGTAGATGAACATCAGCGCCAGCGTGACGATGGTCATCACCCCATCCAGGATCGCCTCCAGGAACGAGGTGGTCAGCGTGTGCTGGATGACGCCGACGGCGCCGAAGCGCGACACCACGTCGCCCAGGTGGCGTTTTTCGAAATAGGCCACCGGCAGCCGCAGCAGATGCGTGAACACATTTGCCCGCCATTGCACATTGAGCGTAGTGCTCATGTACATCAGGACCCAGCTGCGGGTAATGGCGACCGCCTGCTGCATCAGCATCAGCAAGCCGAAACCCAGGGCCAGCGTCGTCAGCAAGTCGCGGTCGGCGGAGACCAGCACATTGTCAATTACCCATTGCATGAAAAACGGACTGACTACCGCAAAGATTTCCAGCGCCGCCGAGAGTAATAATATTTGAGAGAAGGAACGATACAAGCCGGTTACGCGACCCAGCAAACTGCGTAAGCGCACTATCTGTTTTTCTTCCGCCGGCTTGAAGCCGGGATTAGGCCACAATTCAAGCGCCACGCCGGTAAAGGCCTTAGCTGCTTCATCCATCGACAGCTTGCGGATGCCAAAGGCCGGATCGCAGATCGTCACCGAACGCGGACCAACCTCTTGCAGTACCACGAAGTGATTGAAATTCCAGTGCAGGATACACGGCAGCTTGAGCTGCGCCAGGTCGTTGAGATCGAGTTTCAGCGGACGAGTCGCCAGTTCTAGCTGGCCGGCGATGGCGATCAGGTCGCGCAGGGTCGAGCCCTTGAGCGAGATCGGGAAGCGGCGGCGTAATGTCGCCAGGTCGGTGCGGTAACCGTAATAGCCGGCCAGCATGCCGAGGCAGGCGAGGCCGCATTCCGTGGCTTCGGTTTGCAGCATCAGCGGCAAGGTCGGCGCCAGGCCGAAAGAAAGTCGGTTGAGCATGGTCAGAGTTTACCGGTCAGGCTGTAGAGAGGTTCCAGCACCCATTCATAGAGCCGAAGCTTTTCTTGCCGGACATCGGCTTCCAACAGCATGCCGGCCTGCAGCGCCTGCGGCTTGCCGTAGGCTGTGACTTGCTGCGACGCCAGCCTGACATCGATCCGGTACATCGGTTCGCTGTTGTTGCTGGCGGATGTACCGATGGTATTCAATTCATTGTTGGGCAATGCAGTCTTCGCTACTGACACCACCACGCCTTTCTGGTGGCCGAATTTCTGGTAGGGATAGGCATGGTAGCGGATCAGCACCTGGTCGCCTGGTCGCACGAAGCCGATGGCGCGGCTGGGCGCATACAGCTCGGCGTGCAATGCGGTCCCGGCCGGCACGATGCTCACCAGCGGCCGGTTGCCGTCGACCGACTGGCCGGCATCGGCAATCACTGCGGTGGCGATGCCGGCTCCGGGGGCGGTGAGGACGATGCGCCGCTTGGCTTCGCTTTCGGTCAGTTCCTGGCCGGTGCTGGTGAGGGTGCGGTCGATCTGCGCCAGCAGGTTCTGCTGCTTCAGGGACAGGCCGCTCAGTTCGGTTTGCTGCGCTGAAAATTCGCGGCCGACAGTGATGCGGTCGCGCTCCATGCTTTGCTGGCGGTTCTTCTGGTCAAGCAGCTCTTCCTGCTTTTGCTGGAATTGTTCTTTCGAGATGTAGTCTTGCTGCAGCAAGCCCTGGTAACGCTGCAAGGCTTCCTGCGCCAACTTGACGCGGTCCCGCTGGCCGGCGATCTGGTTGTCCAGCTTGGCCAGTTCATTGCCGAGTGCGGCAATTTTGTTGTTCAGGCCGGCACGCTCTTCCTGCTGCAGCTGCCGCGTCTTTTGCATTTCATCGCGCAAGCTGGCCTGGCGCTGTTCAACCTGGCTGCTGATCGCTGCCTGGGTCGCGCCCAAGGTGCTGCTCTGGCGTTCGCTGGACAGCACGTACAGCACTTCGCCGGCCTTGACCTGCTGGCCTTCCTTGACATGCTGTTCGATGACGATGCCGGCCTGCGGCGCATAGACCTTGATCAGGCCGGCAGCCGGGATCAGCTGGCCGCTGACGGTGCTGTGCCTGGTGTAGCTGCCCCAGGCCAGGAAGGAGCAGACCATCACCGCCAGCAGCACGGCAAAAGTAGTCAGGAAGGTGTATGAAAGCGGACGTACCAGGACAATGTCGCCTAGCCACCTGGTCTGTTGTGCGGCAAGCGCTTGATCGCGGAATAAACTCATATTCTTCTTGTAGTGAAAGAACACGGCGGGAGATGCCGTGTTCTTTCAGGAATTGCTTTTTACGGGACAACCGGAACTGGCGGCTTAGGCGGGGTCGGTGGTGTTGGACGGATGCAGTTTCTTTGCGGGGCAGGACGCCAGCTTCTGAAATAACTGAACCAGAAACAACCGCCGCTTACTTCGTCGATTTCCTTCATGGACAACTGCTGAATAGCCATACTCGCTCCTTAATGTTAAGAAAATGCTGCTAGCGGCGACACCTTTGCCGCATAGCGAGACAAACGTGCAACAACATTGAGTCTTAGGCCGTGTTGAGATGCTAAAAAATCAATTAATTATTGCAGCGGCATTATTAACGTCCAGTGCTTGAAGTGGCAATCTGAAAATTATAAAAATAACAATTGTTGACAATTTCTTACTTGAAATGTGGGGGAGCCGGCCATAGCGGCATGAGGGGGCGCGCAATCCTGTTCCCGGCAAAGTTGCCGGGCAGGCGTCAAAAACCGGAAGGGCCGCATATGCGGCCCTTCCGGTCTCCCTGCCTGCGCGCAACCACGTCGATCGCGCTTGGTGAGTTCTATCTGCGGCTGGTCATCTCGCGCGCACGTTGCATGTCGCGATCGAAATTCATGCGGGCATCCTTGCGGCAATCGCCGGCTGCGCGGCCGCGCTGCGCACGGCAGTCGTTGAGGGCTTGCGCATAGGCGTTGGTATTTTCTTTTTTCATGGTCTGGAAACGCGCTTGCGGGGTCCGGTCCTCGACCCGCCAGCGCGGCGGGTCTTTGTACTGCACGTTTTCTTC
>NZ_JAQGLV010000060.1 GCF_028292705.1 Collimonas fungivorans
CCCGTTCGACATCGAAATCGCCAGCGGCAGCTACTGGCTGACACGCCTCAAATCAAAACAAGCCACCCCCGCGATGCAAGCCTTCAGAGAATGGCTGCTCGCCGCCACCAAATAAATTAGGGTCAGAGTCAAATTAATTGGAAGGCAGATGTCCTCTACCCGCGGAAGTCAGGACACCAAGGTAAGCGGATTCTGGGTGGTCAGTTGAAAACCGTTTGCATCCGACAGCAATTGCGCCTGCGCGCCAACCGGCAGGGTCACTTTGTCGCGGATGTGGCCGAACGGCAAACCGGCCAGTATCGGCGCCGATATGTGGGCGCGCAGGTAAGCCAGCATGGCATCGAAGTCATAGCCGTTGTCGTGCTCCGCCAGCCGATAGTTGGAAAAATCGCCCAGCACGATCGCTTGCTGCCGCTCCAGGATGCCGGCGTATTCCAGCTGCAGCATCATGCGCTCGATGCGATACGGATGCTCGCCGATATCTTCCAGGAACAGGATGCCGCCGTCGACCTGCGGCAGGTAGGAAGTGCCGACCAGGTGGTTCAGCATCGCCAGGTTGCCACCCCATAAGGTGCCTCTGGCGTTGACTGCCGGGTTGCCGGCGGCGCTGACTTGCAGCACCTGTTCCGGCTGCCGCAAGCACTGCCAGAAATGCGACATCGTAAACTCGCTCAGCTCGGCCTCGCCGAAATCGCTGCATAGCATCGGCCCGGCAAGGCTGGGGGCGCCAGTCTGCGCCAGCAAAGCCAGGTGCAGCGCGGTGACGTCGCTATGGCCGACAAATATCTTCTTGCTGGCGGCCAGGCGCTCAAAATCCAGCAATGGCAACAGGCGCGACATGCCATAGCTGCCGCGTATCGCCAGCACGATCTGCACTTGCGGATTATCGATCGCCTCGTAGATCTGCCCTACCCGTGCGGCGTCGGTGCCGCCGAAACGCTGGTATTTGGCAGCCGGATCGTAGTAGTCATAGACTACGCAGCCCTGGCTTTGCAACGCCAGGATGCCGCGCGCCAGCGCTGCTTCGTCGGAGGCGTAGCCGCCAGGTGCGATCAGCGCGACGCCGATGGATTTCTTGGAAGGTGCTTGGACAGGTTCGGTCACGATTGTTTTTGTTGGGCTTGGCGGCGTTCGGCGAAAAATTCTTTGAGTAGTGTGCCACATTCCTCTGCCAGCACGCCAGCCGTCAGCTCGGTGTGATGGTTCAGCTGTTCCTGTTCGAACAGGTTGAGCACCGATCCGCAGGCGCCGGTCTTCGGGTCGCTGGCGCCAAACACCACACGCGCCAGGCGCGCATGCATCATGGCGCCGGCGCACATCGCGCACGGTTCCAGAGTGACGTACATTTCGCAACCGGGCAGACGGTAATTACCGAGGATGGTGGCGGCTGCGCGCAGCGCCATGATTTCCGCATGCGCGGTGGGATCGTGGTTGCCGATCGGCTGGTTGAAGCCGGTGGCGATGATTTGCCCGTCTTTCACGATCAGCGCGCCTACCGGCACTTCCCCCAAGGCCCAGGCATTGCGCGCCTGGGAAATGGCTTGCTGCATATAAATGGCGTCACGCATCATAGGCAGGGCCGCTCAACGGTCTTCGGAAATCTCTGCCCAGCAGTTGGGCGTTTCGTGCAGCACCAGTTTTTGCAGGTGCAGGCCGGTGCCGTAATGGTCCTTGTAAGCCGCCTTGAGGATATCGTAGGCGGTGCGCGCCAGGTTTTCCACTGTCGGGATACGGTCGATGATGACGGTCTTGTGATCCGGCAGCGTCGCCAGGAAATCGCGCACCGCCGTGTCTTTTTCGTAGACCAGGAAAGCGTGGTCCCAGACATCCACCAGATGCTGTTTCGCCAGCGTCTTGATGTCGGAGAAATCCATGATCATGCCGTTGTCGGAACTACCCTCGACTTCAATCACGGCGCCGACCAGGGTGATTTCCAGCGTATAGCGATGGCCGTGCAGGTTGCGGCACTGGCTCTTGTGGTCGGGAATCCGGTGGCCGGCGTCGAATTCAAGTTTGCGGGTGATGGTAAGCATAGGTAATCGGTTCTTTAAAAAATCTGTTCAGGGAATCTGCAGCAGCTTGTGGGTTTGCAGGCTCAGCTTCCATTTCGGGTTGCGCTTGCAGGTCTCAATCGCCAGTTCCAGATTGTGCGCCAGTTGCGGGCCATCCATGGCCTGCACATAGAAATGTTCGAAATCAAGCAATTCGTATGCCGCCAGCGACTGGCCGATCTGCGGGATCACCACTTTCAGCTCGTTGCCCTTGCGCAGCTTCAGTACCGAACCCATCTTCGGGCTAACGCAGATCCAATCTATGCCCGGCGGCGGCAGCAGCGTGCCGTTGGTTTCGATGGCGATCTCGAAACCGGCCGCGTGCATGCTGTCTATCAGCGCCGTATCCAGCTGCAGCAAGGGTTCGCCGCCGGTGAACACCACGAACTTGCTGGCGGCGTAAGTCTCCGGCCAGAGCGCATTGATGGCATTGGCCAGCGCAGCGCTATCCTTGAACTTGCCGCCGCCCTCGCCGTCGGTGCCGACAAAATCGGTATCGCAGAACTGGCAGACCGCCGTGCTGCGGTCTTCTTCGCGGCCGGTCCACAGGTTGCAGCCGCTGAAGCGGCAAAACACCGCAGGGCGGCCGGCATGGGTGCCTTCGCCTTGCAATGTGTAGAAAATTTCCTTGATGCTGTAGGTCACGGTGCTTCTCGCATATGTTCGCCAGCCGCTGAAATCCGCATGGATATCGGGCCTGACACTGTCAATACTCGCAGTTTTCCGACGTTTTCACTATCAAAAACGATGGTTTTTTTGCTGGTTTGGGGGATAGGTCGATTTGCGGGAAAGCTGCATTTCTGCCTCAGATCCGTGAGCAGATGCCGACCTAACCCTCTATTTTAGCGTAGAAAGCCAATTTCAGCGGCGCGCGGGCGGTATTCGAACGGTGTAACGCTGCATTTTTGACAACCAGACGCACTCCGCATGCGGCTCTGCGACATCAGGATGAGAATGCCCAGCGCCCCAGTTGTACGTGACGTGTCTGGCCAAGCAGGCTATGCACGAGGACAAATTCGCGCGCGGTCCAGCTGATGGGTTCAATCGTTCCTAGAGGAACCAGGCGATTGTCGTACAACA
>NZ_JAQGLV010000115.1 GCF_028292705.1 Collimonas fungivorans
GGTCCGAGACCCGGATGTGGCCGAAATAGACGCCGGCCGGGTTGACCCAGAACTGGTCGGGATGTTCTGGATCGCGCGCGGTGATGTGGCCGGCGCCGCCCATGTCGTAGCCGTAGCGGGCAAACAGTCGGAACGAGGCCGCCAGCCGCTGCTTGCGGTACAGGCGCGCGGCTTCCACCGTGGGCGGCGGTGGCGGTTCGGCGAAGATGATGTTGCCGTCGGCATCGCGCGGCGCCGAATAGATCGCGGGGCGTGGCGGCGGATTGCCGACTACACGCAGGTGCGGCTTGGACAGCGGCGCGCTATGCAGGGGAGAAGTGCTCATGGTTGGGTTCCTGTTGGTCAGAGTGGGTTCAGTAGCCGCGCGCCAGGTCGACCACGTCGGTCAAGGGCTGGCCGCTGCGGAAGCGTTGCAGGTTGCCGAGGAACTTGTCGAGCAGCGCCTGCACGATGTGGTCGGTGCTGGGCGAGATATGCGGCGACAACCGTATCTGCGGATGGCTGTAGAAGCGATGCCCGGCCGGCAGCGGCTCCGGCTCGGTGACATCCAGCGTCGCCAGGCCGATGCGGCCGGCGTCCAGCGCCGCCAGCAAGGCCTGGTCGTCGATCAGGCTGCCGCGGGCGATGTTGATCAGGTGCAGGCCGGGCTTGGCTTGCGCCAGCACCGCATGGTTGACCGCATGGCGGGTGGCCGCGGTGGCCGGTGCGGCCAGCACCAGGTGGTCGGAACGCGCCGCCAGTTCCGCCAGGCTGGCTACGCCTTCCACGCCTTCGATGTCGAACGGCGCGTCAGAGCGGCGTACGGCCAGCACGCGCAGACCGAGCGCCTGGGCTCGTTGGGCCAGCGTGCGGCCGATCGAGCCGAAACCGTACAAGCCCAGCACGCTGCCTTGCACCAGCGACAGCGATTGCCGTTTCCATTGCGAGGCGTCTGCCAGCCAGATATCGGGAATGCGCTTGGCGGCGCTGAAGATGGCGGCCAGCACGTATTCGGCGATGGCGTCCGATGCGGTGCCGCGCGCCGAGGTGACTACCGGCCCCTGGAACAGCCAGCGCGGATAGTAGTCGATGCCGACCGAGGCCAGCTGCACCCAGTCCAGCTTGAACGGCCAGCCTTGCGGTATCGGCGCCGCCTGGGTGGCGGCAGCGTTGCCGGATTTGCTGAACGGCAGCGCGAACAGCACGCTGGCGTCGCCCGGCAAGGCAGCCAGCGGACCGGGCGGCAAGTCGATCACGCGCACGCTGGCCTGCTGCGCGAGTTGCAGGTTGACGGCAGGATCGAACTGGCTGGCGACGACGAGTTCACTCATGGGATGCTCCGCTCAGGCCGCTTGCTGGGCTGGCGCATGACCTGCTTCGCGTTGCGCCACCGCGGCGCGCACCAGCGGCAGCAGTTCGCGGCCGTATTGCAGGGCATCGGCGACCGGATCGAAACCGCGGATCAGGAAAGTGGTGATGCCAAGGTCGTAATAATCGAGCAGCGATTCCGTCACCTGCTGCGGCGTGCCGACCAGCGCGGTCGAGTTGCCGGCAGCCTTGGTCAGGGCGGTGATGCCGGTCCACAAACGCTTGTCGACCACCTTGCCCTGCGCCGCGGCCGCCAGCAGCCGTTGCGAACCGACGTTTTTCGGCTGCTGCGAGCGGCTGGCGAAAAACACGTTATTGCGGACGTTGGCGGTGGCCTGTTCCAGGATGCTGTCGGCGCGCGCCCAGGCTTGCTCTTCGGTGGCGCCGAGGATAGGGCGCAGCGACAGGCTGAAGCGGATCTTGTCGGCGCGACCATGGCGGCCGGCAGCAGCGCGCACCTTGTCCACGGTTTCCTTCACCTGCGCCAGCGATTCGCCCCACAGCGCGTAGACGTCGGCGTGCTTGCCGGCGACTTCGATGGCGATATCCGAGGAACCGCCGAAATAGATCGGCAGGTGCGGCTTTTGCGGCGAGCGCACCACTGCGTTCTGGCCCTTGACGCGGTAGTGCCGGCCTTCGTGGTCGAACGGGCCGCTGGAAGTCCAGGTTTTGCGGACTACCTCCAGGTATTCGTCGGTGCGCTGGTAGCGTTCGTCGTGATTCAGGAAATCGCCGTCGCGCTGCTGTTCGGTATCGTCGCCGCCGCTGATGATGTGGACCGCCAGGCGGCCGTCGCTGAACTGGTCGAGCGTGGCCAGCTGGCGCGCAGCCAGGGTCGGCGCCACGAAGCCGGGGCGGTGCGCCAGCAGGATGCCCAGCCGTTCAGTCTGGTGCGCGATGTAGGCGGCGACCTGGAAACCCTCGACCGAGCTGCTGCTGTGCGCCACCAGCACGCGGTCGAAACCGGCGTATTCGTGGGCGCGGGCAATCGCGCCGACATAACTCTTGTCGATCGCGGGACCGTGCGGCAACAGCGTTTCGGAAGTTTCCTGGGTGGCGGAGATGCCGATGAATTCGATGCTCATGTCAGATCCTTGTGAAGTAGGTAGGGGTTCAGGCGGCGCGTACTGCGCTGGCCTGTGCTTGCACTTGCGGTTGCGGCTGGCTGGCAAACGCCGCGCGGCCGCCGGCCACCAGGATGGTGTCGTTTTGCGGCGTATGGATGCGGCTGCACAGCACATTGCGGTAATGCCGTTCCAGCGCGTTGCTGCGCGACAGTCCGGGATTGCCGCTGATTTCGATGGCTTTTTCGACCACCGCGATGGCCTGGGTGGTGACCAGGTATTTGATGCGGCTGGCGTCGCCGGCGCCGGCCTGGCCGCCGATCGCGGCATCCAGCAGGACGCGGTTGGAAAACAGCCAGGCGTCCAGCTGGCCGACCACTTCCTGGAAGCGCGGCAGGGTCGCCAGCGAGGCGCCGAGGTTGGCTGGCGCCCTTGTTTGCAGCCATTCGACCAGCCAGTCGCGGGCGGCGCGGGCGACGCCGTCGTAGATCGCGCCCAGCAGCACCGACATCCATAGCAGCAGCGACGGATCCAGCTCTGGAGGCGTGGTAGCCGGCGCTACATCGACCGCGTGTTCAGCCGGCACCAGCACATCCTCGAACACCACTTCGTGGCTGCCGGTGGCGCGCATGCCCAGGTGATCCCAGCTTTCGATCACCGAAATGCCGGGTGTATCGCGATGCACCAGCCAGGCGCCCACCAGCGGCTCCGGATCGTCGCTGCGGGCCCAGACAGTGAGCCAGGTCAGGCGCGGGATGCCGGTGGAATACAGCTTGCGGCCGCTGATGCGCCAGCCTTCCGGCACGCGCCGCGCCACCGTCGCCGGCAAGCCGCCGCGCGCCGGCGTGCCCAGTTCCGGCTCGACCCGCAGTGCGTTGATCAGGGCGCCGTCGCGCACCGCATCGGCTGCCACCTGGCGGTACAGATGCGGCGGCCAGCGCGTGGTGCGCGGCGTTGCCGTGTGCTGCAGGTATTGCATGGTCAGCACCAGCGCGGTGGACGGGTCGCCATAGGCTACCGCGGCAATCACCTTGCGCGTCTGCGCCAGGCTGGCGGCCAGTCCGCCGAAGACGCGCGGCACGGTCAGCGCCAGCAAGCCATGTTCATGCAAGCGTTCGAAATTACGGTGCGGAAAACTGCCGTCGCGGTCGTGCTGGGCGGCGCTGGCGGCAAATTCGGCGCTCAGCGTGGCCAGCAGCTGGGCGAACTCCGGTGTGTCGAGGGTGGACGCGGCGGGCGGTGGCAGCGGGGTCAGATTGTTGGCTGTCATGGGCTCAGATGGAAAAATTGCTCAGGTTGAAGGGCGCCGCCGGCGACGGTGGAACCAGGTGCAGCACAGGTTTGGGCGCAGCGCTGTCGGCCTCGAGTTCAACCCCCAGCAGCTGCAGCAGCTGGGTCCGCACTTTCTGGAAAGCGTGGTTTTCGGCGCTGCGCGGACGCTGCTGGTCGATGCGCAGGTCGGCCACGATGCGGCCGCCGTCCAGCACCAGCACGCGGTCGGCCAGCAGCACCGCCTCGTCGACGTCGTGAGTCACCAGCAGCACTGCCGGCTGATGGACGCGCCACAGCGACAGGATCAGCTGGTGCATGCGGATGCGGGTCAGCGCATCCAGTGCGGCGAACGGTTCGTCCAGCAGCAGCAGCTGCGGTTCGCGCACCAATGCGCGCGCCAGCGCCACCCGCTGCGCTTCACCGCCCGACAGGGTGCCGGGCCAGGCGTTTTCGCGATGCGCCAGGCCGACTTCGGTCAGGGCCTGGCGCGCCCGTTCACGCGCCTGCGGAATGTGCAAACCCATGACGACATTGCGCCAGGCGCGTTTCCACGGCATCAGCCGCGGCTCCTGGAACACCGCTGCGCGCGCCTGCGGCACTTGCAGGTCGCCGGAGCTGATCTGGTCCAGGCCGGCCAATGCGCGCAGCAGGGTGGTCTTGCCGGAGCCGCTGCGGCCGAGCAGGGCGATGAATTCGCCGGGGCGGATATCGAGGTCGAGCCGGTCCAGGATCGTGTTCTGTCCGAAGCGTTTGCTCAGCTGGCGGGCGCGCACTGCGTTACTGGGGTTGCCGGCGGGGCGGATGACTTCCGGTTCGACGGTTTCATCTCGTAGCCGGCCGGTGTCGGTCACTGAAAGTTTGGCGGTCAGCATGCTCAGTCCTTGATGAAAGAGGGGCGCCAGGCCAGCGCAAAATGTTCGATGCTGCGCACCAGCAGGTCGGTGAACAGGCCCAGCAGGCTGTAGGCCAGCAGGCAGACCACGATGATGTCGGTGCGCATGAAATCGCGGGCGTTGTTGATCAGGTAGCCGAGGCCGGCGGTGGCGTTGATCTGTTCCACGATCACCAGCGACAGCCAGCTGATGCCGAGCGCATAACGCAGGCCGAGCAGGAAGGACGGCAGCGCGCCGGGCAGGATCACATGCCAGATCAGGCCGAAATGGCCGAGGCCGAACAGGCGCCCGGCTTCGATCAGCTTGGCGTCGATGCTGCGGATGCCGCTGTACAAGGTCAGGTACATGGGGAAGGTGGTGGCGAAAGCGATCAGCGTCACCTTGGTGAACTCGCCGATGCCGAACCACAGGATGAACAGCGGCACCAGGCCGACGAAGGGTAGCGTGCGCACCATCTGCATCGGCGAATCGACGATTACTTCGCCGCGTCGCGACAGGCCTGAAACCAGCGCCAGTGCGGTGCCCAGCGACAGCGAGATCGACAGGCCGGTCAGCACCCGGCCCAGCGACACCAGGATGTTGCTGCCCATTTCGCCGGATGCGACCAGCGTGCCGAAGGTGGCGCCGATCTGCGACGGTGCGGCCAGGATGCGTTCCGGGATAAACCCCAGGCGCGAGGCGGTTTCCCATAGTAAAAGAATCGTTATCGGGCTGGCTGCGCGTGAAAGAAACGCCAGCAGGCGCCGCCGCAGCACCTGGCGGAAATTGGACTGGCCGGTTTCAGTGGGGGCGGTGCGCGGTGCTGCGCCGGAGTGGGAAGCGGTGGCTGTCGACATCGTGCTTGATGATCCGTAAAACAATTGCCTCCGGCCGTCGAAACCCTTGGCTGCAGCCCTTGGGCGTGCAGCGCAGTGCGACCGTAAAGTGGATCATAAGTCGTGCGATATTATGATAAAACGAATTATTTATTATATGAAAATATGAATTTTGAGAATAATGACGCCGGCGCCGCGCGAGCTCAGGCCCTTAGCCTGCGCCGCGGCTCTGCGCCGTCGAAGGTCTGCGCCACGGCGCTGCCGAACAGGTCGACCGCCTGCTGCAGGCCGCTTGCCAGGCGTGTCTGCTGGATCAGCCAGATGTCGAGCAGCGGCTTGAAATCGGTGACGTTGACCACATCCAGCTGGTCGCGGTAACGGCTGCGCGCCAGTTGCGGCAGCGGCATCAGGCCCAGCCCGAGGCCGCTGGCGACCAGGCCCAGCTGCAGGTCGGCGCCGAAGGTTTCCAGGTTGATCTTGAACGACAGTCCCTGGCCGGCAAGCGCCCGCTGCAGGCCGGCGCGGAAACCGCAGCCGTCGGGATTGAGCACCCAGCCGCGGCCGTGGCAGTCGGCCAGCTTGTAGCTGCGGCGGGTCATCTCGCCCTTGGGCGCCACCACTACCAGCTCGATCCGTCCCAGGGTCTTGCCGCTGACGCCGTCCGGCAGCACCTTGGTGGCCGGGAACAGGGCGGTGGCGGCATCCAGCTCGCCGTTGGCGACCTTGTCGACCAGTTGCGAACCCCAGCCGGTCGAGACCTGGGTATTCAGTTCGGGAAAACTATCCTTGATCTGCCTGAGCGCCTCCAGCAACGCGATGTCGCCGATGGACTGGATCACGCCGAGACGGAACACGCCGCTGGGCAAGTCGTCGTGGGTCACCAGGTCGCGCAGCGATTCGACTTCGCGCAGCACCGCGCGGCATTGTTCGTACACCAGCTTGCCCATGGCGTTGGGCCGCGGCGGCTTGGTGCTGCGGTCCAGCACATCGATGCCGAGCGCTTCTTCGAAACTCTGGATGCGGCGCGTGATGGCCGGCTGGGTCAGCTGCAGCGACTCGGCGGCGAGGCTGATGGATTGACAGCGCACGACGGCGACGAATGCATCGATATCATCTATCTTCATAAGAAATTCGCATATATGGCTGAGTTATTTATACGAATTTTAACAGCAAGACAGAAACTGTGGATTGTCATTTCTGACAGGTTTATCGACTATTCATATGCGGCTGCAGCGGCTCCTGTCAGCCGTTGCGGAACAGGAAGCTGTAGGCGTTCAGCGCCGGCACGCCGCCCAGGTGGGCGTACAGCACCCTGGAGCCGGGCGGGAATTCGCCCAGCCTGGTTTTTTCTATCATGCCGTGCATCGACTTGCCTTCGTAGACCGGGTCGGTCAGCATGCCTTCCATGCGCGCGCAAAGGCGGATCGCTTCCAGCGTGCCGTCGTTCGGCAAGCCATATTCGGGGCCTCCGAAGCGCGTGTCCAGCACCACATCCCGGGCCGTGATGTCGCGTTCCAGCTCGACCAGCGCGGCGGTGTTTTTTGCGATGCGCAGGATCTGCTCGAAGGTTTGCTGCGGCTTGGCCGAGGCATCGATGCCGATCACGCGGTCGGCGCGGCCGTCCGCGGCGAAACCGACCAGCATGCCGGCTTGCGTGCTGCCGGTTACCGAGCAGGTGACGATGTAGTCGAACTTGAAACCCAGCTCAGCTTCCTGCTGCCGCACTTCTTCCGCAAAACCGACAAAACCGAGGCCGCCGCGCGGATGTTCCGAGCAGCCGGCCGGAATCGGGAACGGCTTGCCGCCGGCTTTGCGCACGTCCTCCATGGCTTGCTCCCAGCTCTGGCGGATGCCGATGTCGAAACCGGCGCTGTCGAGCCGCACCTCGGCGCCGAGGATGCGCGACATCTCGATGTTGCCGACCCGGTCGTACACCGCATCCGAATAATTCACCCAGTTCTCCTGCACCAGCACGCACTTCAGGCCGAGATGGGCGGCAACCGCTGCCACCTGGCGCGTCTGGTTGGACTGGATGCCGCCTATCGACA
>NZ_JAQGLV010000120.1 GCF_028292705.1 Collimonas fungivorans
TAGCGCGCAGGACCCACGCGTATCAGTTCCATTTTCCATAGCAGCCCGCCGTGCAGGTCGAACGGCTGCTTGAACACTTGCTCCATGCGCTGCCGGGCGAGCTGGTCGCCATCGGCTTCGGCGGAAAAATCCAGCACCGGCAAGACAAAATCCACCGACGGCAACACCTGTTGCCGCGCCACGCCGCCGGCCTTGACCAGTACCAGCCGGGCGGCATCGTTTTCCATCGCGAAATAGCGGATGGCTTGCTGCAGTACGAGCGGATCGATGGCGGCATCGATTTTTGCCGCCAGGCCGATGTTGTAGTAGGGGATGCCGGGATTGAGCAGCTGGTCCAGCCAGACCACCTGCTGTACGGAAGAAAGTTCATGGACGGACGCTTGGGCGTCGTTGGCCAGCGCGCTTGGTGCAACAGATATTTCAACCGGATTCGACATAAAACCCTCTAAGCAGTGTTTTGAGTACATTCGAAAAATAAGGAAGCGCTTTACTTCTCCCAGGCCGCCGCGTCCATCAACTTTGTGGAAGCGGTGTCAGTTCCGGGGTCGAAGCAAGGTCTTAAGGGATGCAGCTGGAGGCGGCGGCCTCAATGGCGAGAGAACATGGACAAAGCTGCGGAAGGGTGAGCGCGCGCATGGAATTCTCTTGGCTTGGAAAACAAGATTGTCGGGACACCCGTTGCAGTAACCGACCTTTGACGAGGGCAGCCAGGAAGGCAGTCAATCGCTGCATTTTCTGGTTGCGAGGCAAAAGCGACAACGATGCTGCAAGTAGGAAGCGAAGCAAAAACGGAGCAACTTAGTTACTTTACAGAAAGTAAGAATTGCGGAAACTGTCACTTTTCACAGGCTGTTGCATTGCGGAAAATCCCAGTAGACTAATGCGCATCCAGTCTTTTGATTGCATTTTTCGCAAGATATGTGGCATTTGCACCGGCAGCCCAGGCAGCCGGTTTTTCCTCCCCCGCGCCACGCCTGATGGTTCGAAAGCACAAGCTCCCGCCATGACCGAGATGATCAAAGAACTAGCAGCAGAAACCGCGGTTCCCGCCGGCCAGGCAGGGTTGCCGCCGATACTCATGCATCGCGGTTTCCTGCTGCTGATGCTGGGTTGTTTCGCTGCATTCCTGGGGGAGCAGCTGACCACGGTGGCATTGCCCTGGCTGGTGCTGAAGCTGAGCAACGACAGCCTGGCCCTGGGTACGGTGGTGGCGGTGATGGCGCTGCCAAAAATCCTGTTCCTGGTGGTCGCCGGTGTGCTGGTGGACCGGCACTCGCCGCGCACCGTGCTGATATGCGCCTCGGCCGGCGGCATGGTCTTGCTGGCAGGAGTCGGCGTGATGCTGATGTATGACTTGCTGGCGCTGTGGATGATGTATCTGTTTGCCTGCGGGATGGGACTGGCGGGCGCTTTTGCGATTCCGGCAAGGGTCGCCATACTGCCGAGGCTGATCGACCCGCGGCAACTGCAGCCGGCTAACGCGATATTGATGGGCATCACCCAGGTCTCGCTGCTGGGCGGGCCGCTCCTGGCCGGATTGCTGGCGGCGTCGACGGATGGACTGGGATTGGTTTTCTTGCTGAATGCGTGCTGTTTCCTGCTCGCCACAGTCACCGTGCCGCGCTTGCAGCCGCGTGCGCAGCCGGCGCCGGACCATCAGGTGGCGCTGCTTGCCTCCATCGTTCCGGCCGCAAAATGGCTGTGGTCCGACGGCGTGCTGAGGACGCTGATCAGTTACTGGGCAGTCGTTACCTTGCTGCTGGCCGGTCCGGTGCAGGTCGGGTTGCCGCTGTGGGTGGACCGCCAGCTGGGCGGCGGCGCCTCGGCATTCGGGATACTGATTGCCGCCAACGGCCTGGGGCAGCTGATCGGCATCGTATTTTCCGGCCTGCGCGCCAGGAAAGTGGTCCATCTTGGCGTCGCGGTCTGCGTGATCGATGGCCTGGCGGGCCTGGCCGTATTCGGCATGGGATTCACCCATATGCTGGAGGTCGGCCTGGCGCTGATGCTGGCGGTCGGCGTGGGCGCGGGTTATGTGCAGGTCGGATTGTTCACCTGGATACAGCGCCGGATCCCGACCGAGCTGCACGGCCGGGTGCTCAGCATACTGATGCTGGTCCTGATCACGATCGCGCCGCTGTCGGCGCTGCTTGCCGGTTACCTGATCCTGTACGTGACGCCGTCCCAGTTGTTCATGTACGGCGGCCTGCTGCTGTCGCTGTTCGCCATGCTCATGCTGCTGCATCCGAAACTGAGGAAACTGCGGAACTAGCCGCGCTGCAAATTGGCCGTCACAAAATGGCAAACGGCGATTCGCTGTAGAATATTTCTATGCAGAAAGGAACTGTCCTTCTGTGCATCGGTCAGACTTGAAACAGACGTGACGCTGTCATAGGCAGGAAGATGGCGGTTGTGCTTTTCTGTTCGTCCTGTATCTGTTTCAGAAACGGAGTTCCACAGTCATGGCAAAAATCCCTCTCCCCGGCAGCGAACGCAGTGCTCCTTTCGACGCCAAAATCGTCGGCAGCGCCGCTCCCGCCGAACAACTCGAAGTGACGATTGTCTTGCGCCGCAACGCAGACCAGGAATTGTGCGATATCGTCGACAAGCAATGCAAAGGCGAAGCGGCTCCGACGCATCTTTCACGCGAAGAGTTTGCCCGCAAATTTTCCGCCACGCCGCAAGACGTGGCGCGGATCACCGCATTTGCGCAAGACCACGGATTGCAGGTGGTGCGCGAAGATCCGGCTTGCAGCACGGTCACCCTGAAGGGAACCGTGGCGCAGTTCAACCAGGTATTCGATGTCGACCTGCAGCGCTACGAATCGCATCTCGGCAGCTATCGCGGCCGCACCGGCGCGGTTCACATCCCGGCCGAGCTGCAGGATATCGTGACAGCGGTAGTCGGCCTCGACAACCGCCCGCAGGCGCGCCCGCTGTTCCGCCTGCAGCCGCCGATCCGTTTCGCACCGCGCAATGCCGCCACCGCTTCCTTCCTGCCTACCCAGTTTTCGTCCCTGTACGATTTTCCCGACAACCTCGGCGCAGGCCAGTGCATAGCCATCATCGAGCTGGGCGGCGGTTACCGCGAAGCCGACCAGCAAGCCTATTTTTCAAAACTGGGCATCGCGCTGCCGAAGATCACCGCGGTCGCGGTGAACGGTCCGGGCAACCAGCCCAGCGGCGATGCCAACGGCGCCGACGGCGAGGTGGTGCTGGATATCCAGATTGCCGGCGCGCTGGCGCCGGAAGCGCATCTCGTGGTGTATTTTTCGACCAATACCGATGCCGGTTTCCTCAACGCCCTTAACAGCGCGGTGCATGACAATACCAACAAACCGTCCATCGTCTCGATCAGCTGGGGCAGCGCCGAACCGCGCTGGACGCAGCAAGCCATGCAGGCTTTCAATACGGCGCTGCAGGCTGCCGCGGCGATGGGCGTGACGGTGTGCGTCGCCTCCGGCGACAGCGGCTCCAGCGATGGCGTGGCCGGCGGCAACCATGTCGACTTTCCGGCATCCAGTCCGTATGTGCTGGCTTGCGGCGGCACCCGCCTGCAGGCGTCCGGCCAGGTGATCGAGAGCGAAGTAGTGTGGAACGGCGGCGCGCAAGGCGGCGCCGGCGGTGGCGGCGTCAGCGCGGTGTTTGCGCTGCCGGTCTGGCAGCAGAGCCTGGTGCTCACCGGCAGCGATGGCAAGCGCCAGCCGCTGGCCAAGCGCGGCGTGCCGGACGTGGCCGGTAATGCCGATCCGGTTACCGGCTACCAGGTGTATATCGACGGCGCCGACGCGGTAGTGGGCGGCACCAGCGCCGTGGCGCCGCTGTGGGCGGCGCTGCTGGCGCGCATCAACGCGGCCAAGGGCAGCGCGATCGGGTTCGTCAATCCGCAGCTGTACCGGCAGCAGGCCGCCTTCCGCGATGTCACGCAGGGCAACAACGGTTATTTTGCCGCGGCGCCGGGCTGGGATGCCTGCACCGGGCTGGGCAGCCCGGACGGCAAGAAACTGGCAAGCGTGTTGTAGCAGCGGCCGGCGTTCTGCCGACGCTTCGAAGAAGGAGGGATCATGAGCATCAACCATGTATCGGTCCGCGCCGCCGGCGCCGCTGGCGACCAGCCTTGTTTCGACCCCACCGCCTACGGCACCGGGCCGGGCGATTCGGTGGCCGATGCCAGCGAAAATGCGGCGATCACCCGTCACGGCACGACGATAGGCAAGCGCGCCTACCAGTACACGGCGACCGCCGGCCATTTGGTGGCGGTCGATGCCGACAGTTCGCAACCCGCTGCAAAAATTTTCTACGTGGCGTTTACCGTCGACGACCAGGACTTGAATACCCGCCCGGTCACGTTCTTCTATAACGGCGGGCCGGGTTCGTCATCGGTATTTGTATTGCTGGGTTCGTTTGCGCCCAAGCGCATCAAGACCTCCATGCCGGGCTTCACGCCGCCGCCTCCTTATACCCTGGAAGACAATCCGGACAGCCTGCTCGACAAGAGCGACCTGGTATTCATCAATCCGGTCGGCACCGGTTATTCCGCCGCCATCGCGCCGTTCAAGAACAAGGATTTCTGGGGCGTCGACCAGGATGCGCGCTCAATCACGCAATTCATCAAGCGCTACCTGACCGCCAGCGACCGCTGGAATTCGCCGAAATTCCTGTTCGGCGAATCGTACGGCACGCCGCGCAGCGCCGTGCTGTCGTATCTGCTGCACGAGGATGGCGTGGACCTGAACGGCATCACGCTGCAATCGTCGATCCTCGATTATTCCCAAGCCGGCAATCCGGTCGGTGCGCTGCCGACGGCGGTGGCGGACGCCTGGTATCACAAGAAAACCCACCTGGCGCCGCCGCCGGCCGACCTGCCGGCGCTGATGGCGAGCGCAGCGCTGTTTGCGCGGAGCGATTACGCCAAGGCGCTGGAAAAATTTCCCAAGGCCGATCCGGCGGTGCTGAAAAAACTGAGCGACTTCACCGGCATCGACCAGACCACCCTGACGGCCTGGGGGCTGGACATCACCGCCGGCGACAGCCACGGCAGGACGCTGTTCCTGATCAGCCTGCTGCAGAGCCAGGGACTGGCGCTGGGTTCTTATGATGGCCGCGTGACCGGCATCGACAGCGGTATCGCCGCCGACATCTCGCCGAATGCGGGCGGCAACGATCCCAGCATGACGGCGGTAGCGGGGGTCTATACCGCGATGTGGAACAACTACCTGAACGACGGCTTGAAGTTCACGTCGAATTCGGCGTTTACCGACCTCAACGACAAGGCGTTCCAGAACTGGGATTTCAGCCACATCGATCCGACCGGCGCGCAAAAAGGTATAGACGCCAAGGGCGACGTCGTCCTGTACACGGCCGGCGACCTGGCCGCGACCATGAGCCTGAACGTCGATCTGAAAGTGCTGTCCGCCAACGGCTACTACGATTTTGTCACGCCGTTCTACCAGACCGTGATGGACCTGCAGAAAATGCCGCTGGTCGATGCCGCCGTGCGCAAGAACCTGAGTGCGAAATTCTATCCGTCCGGCCACATGATCTACCTGGAAGCGGCTTCACGCACCGCCTTGAAAGCCGATGTGGCGGCGATGATAGATGCCGCTACCTCGGACCATCAGGCGATGGCGCGGATCAGGATCCTGCAAACGCTCAAGACAGGTTAGCATCGGCAGCAACTGGCGCTACTGCGGACTGCGGCGCCAATAAAACGACATAAGCGCCCTCGGCCAGTTGTGCGAACCGGATGCCGATCTGCAACGGCTCCTCTGCTCCTTCGACTGTCATCGAGACGTCACCCAAGCGTCACCGTTGGGTAATATTTCATGTATAGAGTCGGGCCATTCTTACTCTATGGAAACAACATGGCGCACTCAAGTCGTAGGAAATTCCTCAAAAATTCTGTGGCGGCGATGGGTGCATCCATGCTGCCTCCCGCCGTCCAGCAAGTGCTGGCGGCGCCCGCGGCCAGCGGCACGCTGGGCTCGGTCGCGCATGTCGTGATCCTGTGCCAGGAAAACCGCTCGTTCGATCATTATTTCGGCACCATCAAGGGCGCGCGCGGCTTCAACGACGATCACGCCGCCACCATCCAGGGCACTACCCGCAACGTCTTCAGCCAGGCCGACAGCACCGGCGCCCTGTACACGCCATGGCGCCTGAACTCCAGCACCGCCTCGGCGCAGTGGCTGTCGGATGTGCCGCATGACCTGAACACCGGCACCGCCGCCTGGAACAAGGGCCGCAACGATAAGTGGATTCCCAACAAGGGTATGAATTCGCACACCTACATGACGCGCAACGACATTCCCTACCACTACGCGCTGGCGGATGCCTTCACCTTGTGCGACAACTATTTCTGCTCGGCGCGGACCTCGACCAATCCGAACCGCCTGTACCTGATGAGCGGCACCATCGACCCGCAAGGCGCGCACGGCGGCCCGGCCACCACCAACGGTTTTACCTACGGTTCGCTGACCTGGCAAACTTATCCAGAAGCGCTGCAAGCCGCCGGCATTTCCTGGCGCACCTACCAGGAAGTCGACAACTACGACGACAACGCCCTGGCCTGGTTCAAGCAGTTCCAGAATCTGCCGACCAATTCGCCGCTGTACATCAACGGCGTGCAGACCCGGGTGCTGGCCGATTTCCAGAACGACGTGATGCAAGACACCTTGCCGGCGGTATCGTGGATCGTCGCGCCGGCGGCAAAATCGGAACACCCCAGCGGTTCGCCGAACGTCGGCGTCGATTATGCCAACCAGTACCTGCAGGCGCTGGCTGCAAATCCTGCAGTGTGGGCCAAGACCGTATTCATCTATACCTATGACGAGAACGGCGGCTTTTACGACCACGTCACCACGCCGACGCCGCCGGCCGGCACCGCCAACGAATTCGTCAGCGGCGTGCCGATCGGGCTCGGCTCGCGGGTGCCGACCATCGTCTGTTCGCCCTGGAGCCGCGGCGGTTGGGTCGCCAGCGAAGTGTTCGATCACACCTCGACTATCCAGTTCCTGGAAAAATGGACCGGCGTCACCTGCCCCAACATCAGCCAGTGGCGGCGCGACATCTGCGGCGACCTGACTTCCTGCTTCGATTTTTCGGTCAGCAATACGGGTTTCCCGGTATTGCCGGACACGGTGGCGCTGGCGGCGCTGGCCAACACCCAGAAGACCCTGCCCAAGGCAACGCCGCCGGCGGCCAACACTGTCATGCCGCCCTACGAAGCGGGGCAAAAGCCGTTGCGTGTGCAGCCTTACCAGCTTAACGGCTGGCTGACGCAGGATTTCGCCGGGCAGCAAGTGTGGACCAACTGGAGCAACGGCGGCAGCAAGCCGGCGCCGCTGCAAATCAATGTTGACAACTACCGCAGCGACAATCCATGGATCTACACCATGGCGGCCAACGCCACCTCCAGCGACTACTGGCATGTGATCAGCTATGGCGGCGGTTATTACGACCTGGAGATGATCGGCCCCAACCAGTTCTACCGGCGCTTCAAAGGCTATCTCAGCGCAACCGCATGGCAAGGCCAGCCGGAACCGCAAGTGAAGCTGAGCAACAATGGCGTAGGGCAGGCGGTCAGCATCCTGTTCGACAACAGCGGCACCACGAATACGGCGGTGTTTACGGTGCTGGACCGTATCACTTCCGGCAGCCTCGTCACCCAGACCGTCACGGTAGCGGCGAAGCAGACCGCGACGCTGCAGTTGAACACCACCGGCGGTTGGTATGACCTGAAGATCAGCCTGGGCGGCGACAGCAATTTCATGCAGTCGATGGTCGGTTATACCGAGGGGCACCAGGGCTTGACCCGGCCGCCGGTATTGCGTTGGTAGGCAACGACAGCAGGGTGTGCAATGAATGAGAAAAAATTTGCGCTGGGCGCGGGTTTGACCGGCATCGCATTCATTGCCCTGCTGGTGTACCTGACCGCCCCCGACATGCTGCCCGGGCCCGCCGTCGTGCTGCTTCCAGCCGGAGGCGTCGCAGCAAGAACAGCCGATGGCGCGGCTCCGGTAAAACCCGGCGCCGCGGCCGGCGTAACGGCCAACACAGCTGCCGGTTGTTCCGCAGAGCGCCTGGCTTCGTGGCAGCTGATGAGTGTCGGAGCGGGCGGCTACCGGCAAGGCGGGTTCGCGGTGCTGAACAATGCGCTGCGCGGCTCGATGACGGTTGCTGAAACGCAGATTTTCGATGGCAACTTGCGGCTGGAAAAGGTGGTCGGCAATGCGGTGCAATTACGTTGCGGCGATATCGTGCAAACCAGGGTGCTGGCGGACAGCCATGGCGCGGCGGCGCCGGAGATGCGGACGGCGTTGCCGAACCCGGCCACGAATAACTGACTGCATATACTTGCAACTACTGCCGGCAATGCACGGAAACCTGGCTCATGGCATGCTTATGGCGGAGAATCATTATTTCCGTCTTTTCAATCCCCAAAAAGGGCGATGCCATGAAACGCTATTTTCTTTGCCTTGCGAGCGCGATGTTGTTTGCTCCGGCGGCCTCGATGGCGGCTACCGGCAGCCACGATTTTTCGAACATATTCAAAGCCTGCTATTCCGCAGCCAATGCCAGCGAGGAATCGAAATCAGCCTGCCTGGGCGATGAACTGACCCTGCAAAGCAAGGCCGTCGCGGATCTGCACCAGTCGACCTCGGAATTGCTGGCAGGCGCCGAGAAACAGCAGCTTGCCGACGATTTTGTCGGTTGGAAGAAAACCATCCTGCTCGACTGCTCGATCCAGGCCGACAGCAAGACCGTGCCGCTTGAACGGGAGAACGCCAGGAAGTATTGCCTGATCGAGCGCACGCTCGGGCGCATGAACGGCTACGAGACAATCCGCCAGGACCGGACGCTGGGAAAATAGAGCCCTAGGCTTTTGCTGCGCGCGAAGCACGCTTCACCGCTTGCGGCGGCTGCCCGACCGTGCGCAGGAAAGCGCGCCGCATGCGTTCGGGATCCGAAAAGCCGGTCTCCCTCGCCACCACATCGATCGAGTGGCTGCTGTCTTCCAGCATGGCGCGCGCCGCCTCCACCCTTAACGCTTCAACTGCCTTGGCGGGCGATTTTCCGGTCTCATTGCGGAACGCCCGGCTGAACTGGCGCCGGCTTAAATGGGCGGCATCGGCCAGTTCATCCACCGACAATTCCTTCGCCAGGTTACGCTTGGCGTAACTGAGCGCACTCTGGATCCGGTCCGACTTCGCTTCCATTTCCAGCAGCGCCGAAAACTGCGACTGGCCGCCGCTGCGGCGGTGATACACCACCATCATCCTGGCGATCAGGCGCGCGTTGGCCGTGCCCAGGTCTTGCTCCACCAGCGCCAGGCTCAAATCGATGCAGGCGGTCATGCCGGCCGAAGTCCAGATATCGCCGTCGTTGATGAAAATGCGGTCCTCTTCAACTCGCGTCTTCGGATACAGGTGCTGCAGTTCGCGCGCTTGCGCCCAATGCGTGGTGACACGGCGGCCGTTCAGCAGCTCGGCCTCGGCCAGCAGGAATGCGCCGGTGCAGATGCTGGCGGTGCGGCGCGAAGCGGCGCTGGACTGGCGCAGGAAATCGAGGAAGCGGGGCGACGACACTACCGGCGACATGGAGCCGGTGACCATCACCGTATCGTAGGCGTGCACATTGTAGGCGTGCGCATCGAAGGCAATGCTGTCGACCTTGACGCCGGACGAACTGCGCACCGGCCCGCCATGTTCAGACAGCAGCATGACATCATAAAACGGGCCGCCCGGGCAGTCGTTGGCCAGCTCGAACACGGACACGGCAGCCATGTCGACCAGCTGGAAGCCGTCGAAAACGACAAAAGCGATGGATTTTTTCATGATGACCCAATTCGAGGTAAATATGTCACTTGGGACATAGACTGAACTCCTACACTGGACTTGTCAACCGTTAAAACCAGCTGGCCCGACAGTCCGGCATCACTTCCCAAGGATACAAAATGTCTACCCAAACCACCGTTACTACCCTGGGCACAGCCCTCATCACCGGCGCATCGACCGGCATCGGCGCCATCTACGCTGACCGCCTGGCGCGTCGCGGCTACGATCTGATACTGGTCGCTCGCAACCAGGAAAAGCTGGATCAATTGGCAAGCCGATTGTCTGCCGGCACCGGCCGCAAGGTCGACGTCATCAAGGCCGACCTCAGCGTCAAGAGCGACTTGCGGGCCGTCGAGCAGCGGCTTGCCGATGACGCCAGCATCACCATGCTGGTCAACAATGCCGGCCTCGGCGCGACCAAGAGCCTGATCGAATCGACGCCAGAGGAGCTTGACGACCTGATCACATTGAATGTGCAGGCGCTGACCCGCCTGACGCGCGCTGTCGCACCGGCGATGGTGGCGCGCAAGAATGGCGTCATCATCAATATTTCATCGATGGTGGCGGTGTCGCCGGAAACGCTGAACGGCACCTATGGCGGCACCAAAGCCTATGTGCTGGCGCTGACGCAATCGCTGCATCATGAGCTCGGTGCAAAAGGCATACGGGTGCAAGCCGTGCTGCCGGGCGCCATCCGCACGCCGTTCTGGGACCGCGCCGGCGTGCCGGTGCAGCACCTGCCGCAAGAGATCGTGATGGATGCGGAAGACCTGGTCGATGCCGCACTCGCCGG
>NZ_JAQGLV010000144.1 GCF_028292705.1 Collimonas fungivorans
GCCTGGAGCCGCGGTCAGTCATCCATTACATCGAAGGACCGCGGCCAAGATAGAGAATGGCAGGAGGGGAAGGCAGTAACGATCAGTGCATTACAAAAATCAGACTGCGTCCGGGCCGGTTTCGCCGGTGCGGATGCGGATCACCTGTTCGATACTGCGCACGAAGATCTTGCCGTCGCCGATCTTGCCGGTGCGCGCCGCCTTGATGATGGCATCCACTGCGCGCTCGGTCAGCGCATCGTCGATCACCAGTTCGACTTTCACCTTGGGCAGGAAATCGACCACGTATTCGGCGCCGCGGTACAGCTCGGTATGGCCTTTCTGGCGGCCGAAGCCTTTGACTTCAGTCACGGTCAGGCCGGTGACGCCAACTTCGGCGAGGGCTTCGCGCACCTCGTCCAGCTTGAAGGGTTTGATAACGGCGGTAATTTGCTTCATGACAACTCCTTTAGGCATTAAAACATAAATCTTTGCAGCGAGCGCACCCCAGGTGGGGACGGCGCTCAGCTCAGCTCAAGTGCAGGCGCAAGCTAGAAGAGTATATGAAAAACCCGGTTTGTCTATACGCCCAAATCAATAAGTGTATTTAAAAGACAGTCCATTGGGCCCTTCATCGTTCCCGGCAGACCTGCCGTCAGCCGGGAATATTGTCGAGGTCGTCCAGCCAGACGGTCGCTTCCGAATCGCTCGGCGCGCGCCAGTCGCCGCGCGGCGACAGCGAACCGCCGCTGCCCACTTTAGGTGCATTGGGCACGCAGGAGCGCTTGAACTGGCTGGTCCGGAAAAAGCGGTCGAGGAAAATCGCCAGGTTGCGCTTGATCGCAGCCAGGTCGTACTGGTTGCGCACCACCTTGGCGTCGTTCGGCCAGTTGCCGGCGGTCTTGTCTTGCCAGGCCGAGAGCGCCAGGAACGCGACTTTCGATGGCGCGAAGCCATAACGCAGGATGTAGTACAGGTTGAAGTCCTGCAATTCATACGGCCCGATGACGTTTTCCGTGATCTGCTCCGGCTTGCTGCCGGCCCCGGCCTTGCCGGGCACCAGTTCCGGGCTGATCTCGGTGCTCAGTACATTGAGCAGTACGTCGGAACCCTGGCCGCCGATGGCGCCGGTCTCGGCCACCCAGCGCACCAGGTGGCTGATCAGGGTCTTCGGCACGCTGGCGTTGACGTTGTAATGCGACATGTGGTCGCCCACGCCGTAGGTACACCAGCCCAGGGCCAGCTCGCTCAGGTCGCCGGTGCCGATGACAATGGCGTTGTTGAAATTGGCCAGCCGGAACAGATGGTTGGTGCGTTCGCCGGCCTGCACGTTTTCGAAAGTGATGTCGAACTGGTCCTGCCCCGCGGCGTAAGGATGGCCCAGGTCTTTCAGCATCTGCAGGCAGCTCGGGCGGATATCGATTTCCGCCGCAGTGGCGCCGACCACCTGCATCAGTTGCCGGGCCTGCAGCAGGGTGCGGTCGCTGGTGGCGAAACCCGGCATGGTGTAAGCCAGGATATTCGCCCGCGGCAGGTCCAGGCGGTCCATCGCCTTGGCGCAGACCAGCAAGGCGTGGGTCGAATCGAGTCCGCCCGAAACGCCGATCACCACCTTGGATATCTTGCTGGCGGACAGGCGCTGCACCAGCGCCTGCACCTGGATGTTATAGACCTCGGTGCAGCGTTCGTCGCGGCGTTTCGGATCGGCCGGGACATAGGGGAAACGCTCGACGCTGCGCGCCAGCGGCAAGGCCTGGTCCAAAGGCAGCGCCAGCTCGAAGCGGATCACCTCGAACCTGGCGACTTCGCCGGCATGGCGCCGCACCGACTGGCCGAAGGTAGTCTGGCGCATCCGCTCGCGCGACAAGCGCTCGAGGTCGACATCGGCAAATATGACGTGCGAATCGTCCAGGAAACGTTCGGACTCGGCCAGCAGTTCGCCGTTTTCGTAAATCAGGCCCTGGCCGTCCCAGGCCAGGTCGGTGGACGATTCGCCCTTGCCCGCCGAGGTATACAGATACGCCGACAGGCAGCGCGCGGACTGCTGCGCGACCAGCTGGTGGCGATACCCCGCCTTGCCCACCACTACATTGGAAGCGGACAGGTTGACCAGCACGCTGGCGCCGGCCAGCGCCGCGAACGACGACGGCGGAATCGGCACCCACACGTCTTCGCAAATCTCGACATGGAATTTCAGCAGCGGCAGGTTGCTGACCTCGAACAACAGCCCGGTGCCGAACGGGATGCTGGCGCCGAACAGTTCGACCTGGCTGGCCGCGGCGTTTTCAGCGGGGCTGAACTGGCGCATTTCGTAGAACTCGCCGTAGTTCGGCAGGTAGCTTTTCGGGACGATGCCCTGGATCCGGCCGCCGGCGATCACTACCGCGCAGTTGAACAGCTGGTGACCGACACGCAAAGGCAGGCCGACGATCATGGCCAGCGACAGCGTGGCTGAAGCTTCGACCACCGTCGCCAAAGCCGCTTCGCAGGCATCCAGCAAAGCGCGCTGGTGGAACAGGTCGTCGCAGGTGTAGGCGGACAAACCCAGCTCCGGAAACGCCACCAGCGCGGCGCCCTGCTGCTCGGCCTGCCGGGCCAGCGCGATGGTTTCGGCGGCGTTGAACGCCGGGTCGGCTATCCTGCACTTCGGGATGGCGACGGCGACGCGCGCGAAATCATGGGAGTAAAGGTTCAGAAATTTGTTGGTTGTCATCATTCTTCCTGCGCTCTGCTTGATTCGGCAATTATCGCATGCTAATGCCCTGCCCTTGGCAGCAGGCGGCAGAACGCCGGCGGCGGTGCTAAACTCGACGCTTTCGCCACCCACATTCACGGCTCGCCAAGTCCTTGATTAACAAGACAACAACCAAGACCAAAGCCAAAACGCAGGTCAAAACGCGCATCGTTTCATCCTTGAATGAGGTCGGCCAGGCGGCATGGGACGGACTGCTGGCCTTGCAGGCCGACGCCAATCCATTTCTGTCGTTCGCCTTCCTGCACGCCTTGCATGAAAGCGGCAGCGCTTCGGAAAAATCAGGCTGGCAGCCACAATACCTGACCCTGTGGGAAGAAAGCGGCGACCCGAGCTGCAACCCGCCGCAACTGATCGCGGCCCTGCCCCTGTACGTCAAATTCCATTCCTACGGTGAATACGTATTTGACTGGGCCTGGGCCGACGCCTACCAGCGCAACGGCCTGGAATACTATCCGAAACTGCTGTCGGCGATCCCGTTCACGCCGGTCACCGGCGGTCGCCTGCTGGCGCGCGACGAACAGGCGCGGGCGGCGCTGATCGAAGTGCTGCGATCGTTGCGCAAGGATACACAGACTTCGTCCACCCATATCCTTTACCCGCCTGCCGCACAAGCCGAGGCCCTGCAACAGGCCGGTTTCATGCTGCGCAGCGGCGTCCAGTTCCATTGGCTGAACCCGGGCTACCGCGATTTCACGGCGTTTCTGGATACGCTGGAACGCAAGAAGCGCAAGAACATCCTGGCCGAACGGCGCAAGGTGGCCGATGCCGGCGTGCGCCTGCGCCGGGTGCGCGGGACAGATGCGACCGAGGCTGACTGGATCTTCTTCAACCGCTGTTATGCGCAAACCTATGCCGAACACCATTCCACGCCTTACCTGAACCTGGATTTTTTTCTCCGGATAGCGACCAGCATGCCGCAGAATATCCTGCTGATCGTGGCCGAGCGCGACGGCCGGCCGATTGCCTCGTCGCTGCTGATCCATACTGACCAGACCTTGTACGGCCGCTACTGGGGCGCGCTCGAGTTCGTGCCCTGCCTGCATTTTGAAACTGCCTATTACCAGCCGCTGGAATTCTGCATCGAGCAAAAGATCGCCTGCTTTGAAGGCGGCGCCCAGGGCGAACACAAGATGGCGCGCGGCTTCCTGCCGCAAAAAACCTGGTCGGCGCACTGGCTGGCCCATCCCGCTTTCGCCGATGCAGTGGCGAATTTCCTGGAACGCGAAGCGGACGGCATCGATAGTTACATGGATGAATTGAACGACCGCAATCCGTTTCGATCGGCGTCGTCTTAGCAGGTCCTTGCAACATGGCCGGCAGTCATGCAGCCTGCCGGCACTTTACCGCCGCCGTTTTTTTGTCAGGAACACCAACGCTGCCGCAACTACCGATGCCGCGGCCAGGCCATACAGCCCACCCTGAATCGATCCGGTCTTTTGCTCCAGATAGCCAAAGGTTGCCGGCGCAACGAAACCGCCTAAATTCCCCAATGAATTGATCAGTGCGATAACGCCAGCCGCGATCCGGGCGTCCAGATAACCTTGGGGAATAGGCCAAAAAAGTGAAGAAGCCGCCTTGAATCCTATCGCTGCGAAGCAGATCGCCACAAACGCAAATACGGGCCCGCCCGTGGTTGACATGAACATCCCGCAGGCCGCGACAACCAGAGCTATCGCCACCCACATCTGTTGATGCTTGAAGCGTGCCGCCAGAGAGGCGAAAAGATACATTGCAACGATAGAGATCAGCCAGGGTATGGAGTTGAACAGGCCGATCTGGAAATCGCTGAAATGCCCCATCTTCTTGATGATGCTTGGAAGCCAGAACGTCGCTCCATAGATAGTCAGCTGGATCGCAAAATAGACGAAACAGAAAAGCGCGATGCGGCCATCTTTCAGCAACGAAAGTGAACTCACATGTTTTGGCCTGCTGGCTTCACGCTCTTTTTGTTCGGCGTCGATGATGTCTGCCAACACCTTTCGCTCGGAATCGGTCAGCCATTTTGCGTCACGCGGATGGGAGTCGAGCCTGAACCAGACTACCAGGCACAGGACAATCGATGTGAGGCCTTCGATAATAAACATCCATTGCCACCCGTGAAATCCTCCGCCTTCGATCTGCAGCAGTGCGCCGGACAAAGGGCCGGAAATCACGGAAGCCAAAGCCGACCCGCTGAGAAAAATCGCCATGGCTTTCCCGCGTTCGCTGTTCGGCAGCCACTGGGTAAAGTAATACACCACGCCTGGAAAGAAGCCGGCTTCTGCAACGCCCAACAGCAGTCGCATTACATAGAACGATGTTTCACCGGTAATGAATGCCATTCCCGTAGCCACGACTCCCCATGTGAACATGATGCGAGTCAGCCAGGCCTTGGCCCCGAAACGCTGCTGCAGGATGTTCGAAGGCACCTCGAATACCGCATAGGCCACAAAAAACAGGCCGGCTCCCAGCCCGAAGGCCGCCGCGCCTATGCCAATGTCTGTCTGCAAATGGGAACGGACGAAGCCGATATTGACGCGATCTATGTAGTTTGCGATAAACATGACGACGAACAAGGGCAATATCCGCCATTTCACTTTGCTGATCGCAACGTCCAGTTCGCTCCGGACGTTGCTGCCAGTTGCATCGTCGCCCTTGGCGCCCGCAGATAGAAGTGCACTCACCTTACTGTCTCCTTGAATTCGATTTGCCGGACCTGTTATATTTTTAGCGGACCGTGCAAGGCATTTTGTTATTGAAATAGATGTCTGTCATCGTACAAGTAAAAATATTAATCGACAAGATTCTTTTGAGAGCATTATCCAAAAAAAAATAGAGCGGTTCCGAGTCAACATGCTAACATTTATATCGAATCAGAGTATTGAGGTCCGGTTTTCAGCCCCACCCAACTATATCGAGAGGCATCCACCATGTTGTCTGTTGTCATACAATATGATCGTTTAATCGCATATTGATCACAGTGAGGCTGATGCTTGCTGTATCAGCCCCATCCAAATACCATTGTCGGCCACGGCATCCCTGCCATGCGCAAACATCCGTTCCGATCAGCTTCCTTTTAGCGGCCCGGCTTCACACAAAGAACCGCCATGCAACCCACTCATATCCTGTTAGCCCTGTTGACCGTCGCGATCTGGGGCATGAATTTTGTCGTGATCAAGATCGGCCTGGCGGGCTTGCCGCCGCTGCTGTTTTCGGCGCTGCGCTTCGTGTTTGCCGCGCTGCCGCTGGTGTTCTTCATCAAGCGGCCGGCGATTCCCTGGCGCTTCCTGATCGGCTTCGGCCTGTTCCAGTTCGCGCTGCAGTTTTCCTTGCTGTTCTCCGGCATGCAGCTGGGCATAGGCGCCGGCCTGGCGTCGCTGGTGATCCAGCTGCAGGCGTTTTTCACGATCGGCCTGGCGGTGCTGCTGCTGGGTGAACGGCCGCTGCTGACGCAATTGCTGGGAGCGCTGGTGGCGCTGGCAGGCATAGCCCTGGTCGCCACGCACCTGGAAGCGAAGGCCACCGTGATCGGCTTCCTGCTGGTGATCGGCGCCGGCCTGAGCTGGGCCAGCGCCAATATCGTCACCAAGAAAATCGGCAAGGTCAATCCGCTTGCGCTGATGGCCTGGGGTTCGCTGATGGCGGCGCCGCCGTTGCTGCTGGCTTCGGCCGTACTTGAAGGGCCTGCCGCCTGGCACAGCGCCTTTGCCCACTTCGGCTGGGCTTCGGTGGCGGCGGTGTTCTACCAGTCCTATCCGAACACCATCGTCGGCTACGGCATCTGGACCATCCTCATGCGCAAATATCCGGCCGCCACTGTAGCGCCGTTCTCGCTGCTGGTGCCGCTGGTGGGCATGCTGAGTGCCGCCGTTTTGCTGGGTGAATCGCTGCAGTGGTGGAAAATCGTCGCCGGCGTGCTGGTGCTGGGCGGCCTTGCCTTGAACCAGTTCGGCGGGCGCCTGCTGCCGGCGCTGAAGAGCACGCCGTGAGGCGCTTCAGGTAGAAGGCTTCAAGCCCTGCTCTACCGCTTCCAGGAACAGCCTGACCTTGGACGACAGGTAACGGTTCGGCAGGTAGATGCCGTACAGGCGGCGGCGCGGCAGCGGCGCATATTGCGGCAGCAGCTTGATCAGTTTCTTTTGCGCCAGGTCGGCCCCTATCATGTAGTCCGGCAGCAAGCCTATGCCCATCCCGCGCAGCACGCACTCGCGCAGCCAGACGCTGTTGTTGCAGTTGATGTGCGGGTCTATCCTGATTTCATGGCGCTGCCCCTGCTTGCCGCCGAGCTCCTCGAACTGCCACACATCCCTGGCCGACATCACGTTGTCGGCCAGGCAGTCGTAGGCCGGCAATTCAGCCAGCGTCTGCGGCTGGCGGCGGGTGGCGAAATATTCGGCGCTGCCGACCACGCTCCAGTCGATCTGGTGCAGCAGGCGCGCATGCACATTTTCCGGCGGCGTGGTGGCGATGCGCAATGCCACGTCGATGCCGCGCTCGGCCAGGTCGAAGAACAGATCAGACAGCGTCAGCTCCAGTTCGATCTCCGGATGCTGCCGCATGAAATCGCAGACGATATCCGGCAGCCGCACATTGGCGAAATTGGCCGGCGCCGTCACCCGCAAGATCCCTTGCGGCGAATCCTGGCGGCGCAGCACCTCCTGCTCCGCTTCCGCCACATCCGACAAGATGGTCTTGCAGCGCCGGTAAAACACCTCGCCGGCTTCGGTCAGGCTCAGGCTGCGCGTAGTCCGCTGCAGCAGGCGCACCCGCAGTTCGCTCTCGAGCGCGCTGATCTGCTTGCTGATGTGCGAGTTCGACACTTCCAGCCGCGCCGCCGCAATCGAAAAACTGCCGTGGTCCGCCACCGCGGCGAACGCCACCATTCTTTGCAAATCGATCATATTTTTTATAGGGAAACAATGATTTTATAAAATCCACTTTAATCATCATACAGAAACAATAGACTTGCTTCATCCTTCCCTTACGGAGCAATTCCACATGCAACCCACCGACATCTTGCTGGCGCTACTGACCGTTTCTATCTGGGGCTTCAATTTCGTCGCGATCAAGATCGGCCTGCAAGGTTTGCCGCCCATCCTGTTTTGCGCCTTGCGCTTCATCTTTGCCGCGCTACCGCTGGTGTTCTTCATCAAGCGGCCGGCGATTCCGTGGCGCATGCTGATCGCCTATGGCGGCTTGCAGTTCGCCGGCCAGTTTTCCTTGCTGTTCTACGGCATGAAGCTGGGATTCGCGCCGGGCCTGGCGTCGCTGGTGATGCAGTTGCAGGTTTTCTTTACTGTCGGCCTGGCGGTGTTCATCCTCGGAGAACGCCCGCGCACCGCGCAGGTTTGCGGCGCCCTGATTGCCTTTGCCGGCATGGGCCTGGTGGCCGCGCACCTGGATGGCGCCGCCACTGTCATCGGTTTCTTGCTGGTAGTAGCCGCCGGCCTCAGCTGGGCCGCCGCCAATATCGTCACCAAGCAGATCGGCAAGGTCAATCCGCTGGCGCTGGTGGCCTGGGGTGCGCTGCTGGCCGTGCCCGGCTTGCTGCTGGCCTCGCTGCTGATCGAAGGTCCAGCCGCCTGGCAGGACGCGGCCAGCCGCGTCAACTGGATCTCGGCCGGCGCCGTACTGTTCCAGTCCTATCCCACCACCATCCTCGGTTTCGCCATCTGGTCGACCCTGATGCGCAAATACCCGGCCGCCACCGTCGCCCCATTTTCGCTGCTGGTGCCGGTGGCTGGCATGCTGAGCGCCAGCCTGGTATTGGGCGAGGCGCTGCAGCCGTGGAAAATCATGGCCGGGCTGCTGGTGCTGTGCGGCTTGCTGCTGAACCAGTTCGGCGGGCGCCTGATGCTGCTGGTGAAAGCGGCGCGGCAATAAAAAAAGCGCACCGTAGTGCGCTTTTCACAAACCCGGGGCAGATTACGCCGCGACAGATTTTTTGTAAGACTCGACGCCAGACAGGATTTCCTTGCGCGCCTCGTCCGGACCGAACCAGCCGTCGATCTTGACCCATTTGCCCTTTTCCAGGTCCTTGTAGTGCTCGAAGAAATGCTGGATCTGCTTCAGGCGCAGTTCATTCATGTCTTCCGGCTTTTGCCAGTGGGTGTAGATGCTCAGCACCTTGTCCACCGGCACCGCCAGCAGCTTGGCGTCCTGGCCGGCTTCGTCCGACATCTTCAGGACGCCGATCGGGCGGCAGCGCACCACCACGCCAGGGAACAGCGGGAACGGGGTGATCACCAGCACGTCGACCGGATCGCCGTCGTCCGACAAGGTTTGCGGAATATAGCCGTAATTACAAGGGTAATGCATGGCAGTACCCATGAAGCGGTCAACAAAAATCGCGCCGGATTCCTTGTCGACTTCGTACTTGATCGGATCGGCATTCATCGGGATCTCGATGATGACGTTGAAATCGTTTGGCAAATCGCGCCCGGCCGATACTTGATTCAGACTCATGGTGTGCTCTCGTCAATAATTAAAAATGCGCTACAAAAACCTTCTCAGCCCGAAATTATAACGGCTCAAAGCCCTATCGTGCGATGCAACATCGACTTAGTTGCCGCCTTAGTTGCCACAACGACAGCTATTTACCCTAATGAATAACCATAAGGCAACGATCTTGCATATATTCCTGTTTTGACTTATATTTCAGTAATTACTGAAAATTCAAAACATCATGACCCCTCCCAACGCCACCCCACCCGCAAACAGCCCGCTTACGCCCCTGACGCCGCTGACCCAGCGCTTCATCTCGCATTTCGGCGAAATGGGCAGCCGCTGGGGCATCAACCGCACCGTCGGCCAGATCTACGCCCTGCTGTATGTGCTGGGCCAGCCGCTGAACGCCGACCAGATCGCCGACTACCTGAGTTTTTCGCGCTCCAATGTCAGCATGGGCCTGAAAGAACTGCAGTCCTGGCGCCTGGTCAAGCTGCTGCACCAGCCGGGCGACCGCCGCGAATACTTCGAGCCGCCCAAGGATATCTGGGACATTTTCAAGACCCTGCTGGAGGAACGGCGCCGGCGCGAGATCGAGCCGACCTTGTCGATGCTGCGCGACGCCTTGCTGGAAAACCCGGCCAACGACACCGACAAACAGGCGCAACAGCGGATGCGCGAGATGTACAATCTGATCGAACTGTCCAGTTCCTGGTTCGACGATGTGCAACGCCTGTCGCCGGAAACCCTGGCGTCGCTGATGAAGATGGGTTCCAAGGTCAAGAAACTGCTGGATGTGCGCGACAAGTTCCGCGTCGGCTCCGGCGGCAGCAAGAGCCACCACGATCACCCTGATGTGCAGCTGACGGTTCAGCTAAAGGAATAGACGCATGCAGTCTTTCTCCGCAAAAAAAAGATTCACCCGGCTGCCGCTGGCAGTCGAAATCACCCTGATCCTGATCGTCAAGATCGCCCTGCTGACGCTGCTCTGGAAAGCCTTCTTCTCTGAGCCGCAAACCAAGAAGATGCGCATGCCGACCGACCTGGTCGAGCAGCATTTCCTGAGCCAGCCGCCTGCCGCATCCGTATCGCCCTCTTCCTCACCTTCCCACCCTTCCCCTCCGGAGACCCGCCAATGATCCCTATTGATGAAGTCGTCGCCCTGTCCCGCCTGCAGTTTGCAGCGACCGCGATGTTCCATTTCCTGTTCGTGCCGCTCACGCTCGGGCTGGCCTGGATCCTAGTCATCATGGAGTCGGTGTATGTGATGACCGGCAGTCCCATCTATAAAGACATGACGCGTTTCTGGGGCAAGCTGTTCGGCATCAACTTCGCCATGGGGATCGCCACCGGCATCACGCTGGAATTCCAGTTCGGCACCAACTGGTCCTACTACTCGCACTATGTCGGCGACATCTTCGGCACGCCGCTGGCGATCGAGGGCATGATGGCCTTTTTCCTCGAATCGACGTTCGTCGGCCTGTTCTTCTTCGGCTGGGACCGCCTGTCGCGGGTGCAGCATCTGCTGATCACTTTCCTGGTGGCGCTGGGCTCGAGCCTGTCGGCGCTGTGGATCCTGATCGCCAACGGCTGGATGAACAACCCGGTCGGCGCCGAGTTCAACTATGAAACCATGCGCATGGAGCTGACCAGCATCGTCGACGTCATCTTCAATCCGGTAGCCCAGGTCAAGTTCGTCCATACGCTGTCGGCCGGTTATGTCGCGGCGTCGATGTTCGTGCTTGGCATCTCCGCCTACTACCTGCTGAAAGGACGCGACACCGCGTTTGCGCTGCGTTCGTTTGCGATTGCCGCCGGTTTCGGCCTGGCCTCGACCTTGTCGGTGATCGTGCTCGGCGACGAATCCGGTTATACCGCCGGCGAAGTCAACAAGGTCAAGATGGCGGCGATGGAAGCCGAATGGCATACCGAACCGGCGCCGGCCGGCATCACCGTGTTCGGCTGGCCCAACGAGAAGGAGCAGCGCACCGATTTCGCGTTTAAGATTCCTTACGTGCTGGGCCTGATCGGCACCCGTTCGGTGGACAAGCAGATCACCGGCATCCACGACCTGAAAAAAGAACACGAAGTACGGATCCGCAACGGCATGCTGGCGTATGCCGCCCTGACCCGCCTCAAGGGCGGCGATAAATCGCCGGAAGCGATTGCCGATTTCGACAAGCTGAAACAAGATCTCGGCTACGGCTTGCTGCTGAAGAAATACACGCCGAAGGTGGTCGACGCCACGCCTGAGCAGATCGCCATGGCGGTCAACGACACCTTCCCAAAAATCGCGCCGATGTTCTGGTCGTTCCGGCTGATGGTCGGCCTCGGCATCCTGTTCCTGTTCATCTTCTCCTGCTCGTTCTACTTTCTGATCCGCAAGAAACTGGCGGAACAGCGCTGGCTGCTGCGCCTGGCGGTGTACAGCATCCCGCTGCCGTGGGTGGCGATCGAACTGGGCTGGCTGCTGGCCGAATACGGCCGCCAGCCGTGGACCATCTCCGGCGTGCTGCCGACCCATCTGTCGGCCTCGACCCTGCAACCCGGCAACCTCTACTTCAGCCTGGCAGGTTTCCTCGGTTTCTATGGCTTCCTGTTCATCATTGAAATGATACTGATGGTGAAATACGCGCGCCGCGGCCCGAGCAGCCTGCATACCGGCAAGTACCACTGGGAACGCCTGGAAACACCAGCCGCCGCCCACGACTCTACCGCCAAGGCATAAGGAGAAACCGCCATGTTCGACTATGAAACCTTAAAGATCATCTGGTGGGGCTTTGTCGGCGTGCTGCTGATCGGCTTCGCCCTCACCGACGGCTTCGACTTCGGGGTCGGCATGATGCTGCCCTTCATTGGCAAGACCGATGGCGAACGCCGGGTCGTCATCAATTCCATAGGCAGCACCTGGGAAGGCAACCAGACCTGGTTCATCACCGCCGGCGGCGCCATTTTCGCGGCCTGGCCGCTGGTGTACGGCGCGGCGTTCTCGGGCTTCTACGTAGCCCTGATGCTGCTGCTGTTCTCGCTGTTCTTCCGCCCGGTCGGCTTCGACTACCGCAGCAAGGTGGCCGATACGCGCTGGCGCAATGCCTGGGACTGGGGCCTGTTCGCCGGCGGCTTCGTGCCGCCGCTGATCTTCGGCGTGGCCTTTGGCAACCTGTTCCTCGGCGTGCCCTTCCACTACGACGACACCATGCGGGTGGAATATACCGGCAACTTCTTCCAGCTGCTCAATCCGTTCGGCCTGCTGGCCGGATTGCTGAGCGTAGCCATGCTGCTGATGCATGGCGCGGCCTACCTGCAAGTCAAGACCGACGACGTGATCGCACAGCGCGCCCGCGGCGTCGCTAAAATCGCCGGCCTGGTTACCGCCGCGCTGTTCGTCGCCGGCGGCTTCTGGGTCGCCTACGGCATCCACGGCTATCGCATCAGCGCCATGCCGGACATGAATACCGCCTTCATGCCGACCGCCAAAACCGTGACCACGGTCGCCGGCGCCTGGTTCGACAACTATGCGCACTGGCCGGCGATCTGGGCCCTGCCGATTGTGGCGGTGGCGGCAGCTTTGCTGTGCACGGCATTCAGCAGCGCCAACAAGGCCATGGCGGCATTCCTTTCCAGCGGGGTCAGCGTCACCGCGGTGATCCTGACCGCCGGCGCATCGCTGTTCCCGTTCATCATGCCGTCCTCGCTCGATCCCAACAGCAGCCTCACCATCTGGGATGCGGTATCGAGCCACAAGACGCTGGGGATCATGTTCTGGGTAGTGGTCATCATGCTGCCGATCATCATGCTCTACACCACCTGGGTGTACCGGGTCATGCGCGGCAAGGTCACCCTCAAGCATATCGAAGACAACGAGCACACCGCTTACTGACAGGACAAGGGAGAAACTTATGTGGTATTTCGCATGGATATTGGGAGTCGGCCTGGCGCTGGCGTTCGGCATCATCAACGTCATGTGGCTGGAAGCCAACTACGCCTTCGGCAGCCGCGATGAAGAAACCACGCGCGAGCGATTTGAAAGCGCGGCGGCCGAGCACGAAGCCAGGGCGCGCAAGAAATGAACGGCGCAGCGCTTGCCGTGGTGCCGAGCGCGGCTTGCCGCACGCTGTTGCCCGGCCATGATTTTGTCGACGCTTACCAGGTCCGGGCCGATATGCCGGGTCTGGACGCGCGCCAGGCCGCCAACGCCATCATCAAGCATCCGCCCGGCTGGATAAAACGGCTGGTGGCGACACGCAACCGGGTGGTCAGGCTGTTTCAATTGAAAACGGTTGAGATGGGTGTGGATGACCCCGGCGCGCCGCAGCCCACGCTAGGCGGTTTTCCTGTGGTCGCGCAATCGCCGCAGGAAGTGGTGCTGGGCTTCGACGACAGACACCTGGATTTCAGGGTCAGTGTGACGGTTGCGCCAGGCGGCGTCGCCGGTACGCTGGTCACAGTCAGCACCGTGGTCAAGACCAATAATCTCCTGGGACGCACTTACCTGGCCACGATCATGCCTTTCCACCGGCTCATAGTCCGCCACTTGCTGGAAAACGCCAGGTTCGGCCAGGTCAGCTAGCGGCCTCAGCCTCACATCCGGTTTCAGCTGCCGTTGCCGCCTCGTCCGCGCCGTCGCCGGCGCTGATGGCGAGCGCCACCTGTTCCAGCTTGGTCACCGCCACATTCAGCGAATCGTTGATCTGCGCCTTGGCGTGCTCGGGCATGGTTTCCGCTATCTGCGCCAAAGCCCCTGCCAGGTCGATTACCGCCAGCGTCAGGTCGGCAATCAGGTCGCGCTCGTTTATCATCAGTCAAGGTCCAGTATCATACGGGGACGGCATTATTACATTACACGGCCGGATGCAAAACCGCTGTGCAATAAAAAACTTCATTCCTGCTGGAAGCTGAATCTTGAATCATCGAACAACACACACATCGCTGGCCTTGTTTTGCAAAGTCGTCGATAACTACGGCGACATCGGCATCTGCTGGCGCCTGGCGCGGCAGCTGGACCAGGAACATGGCATCGCCGTCACCTTGTGGGTGGACGACTTGGCCAGTTTCCAGCGGATCTGCCCGCAAGTCGCCGTCGATCGCGAACTGCAGCAGATCGGCGCCGTAACCGTGCGCCACTGGTCCGGCCAGGATGGCGTGTTTACGGCCGCCGATGTGGCCGACATCGTGATCGAATTTTTCGCCTGCGACATACCGCCAGCCTATATTGCGGCGATGGCGGAACGCGCGCCGCGCCCGGTGTGGCTGAACCTGGAAGGGCTCAGTGCAGAAGCCTGGGTGGAAGGCTGCCATGCGCTGCCCTCGCCGCAATCGCGGTCCTTGATCAAATATTTTTTCTTCCCCGGCTTCACCAACAAGACCGGCGGCCTGCTGCTCGAATCCGGCCTGCTGCAGCAGCGCCAGGCATTTCAACAGGATCCGGCTGCGATGGCGGCCTTTCTCAGGCAGTTTGACGTGACGCCGGCAGAGGCGGCATCCCTGAAAGTTTCCCTGTTCTGCTATCCGCAAGCGCCGACGCCGGCTTTGTTCGCGGCATGGAAAAACAGCCGCGAAGCGATGACCTGCCTGGTGCCGGAAGGCGTCGCCGTCGACGCCGTCGAAGCATTTCTCGGGCAGGCCGCGCAAGCCGGAGCCAGCGCAACCCGCGGCGCATTGACCGTGCGGGTGCTGCCCTTCATTCCTCAGCCGGACTACGACAAGCTGCTATGGGCCTGCGACCTCAATTTCGTGCGGGGCGAGGATTCCTTCGTGCGCGCCCAGTGGGCCGGCAAGCCTTTCGTCTGGCACATCTACCCGCAGGACGAGGACTTGCATCACGTTAAATTGAACGCATTTTTGCAAAATTATGCGGGCACAACGGAGAACCTGGCCGAATTTTCCCTAAGCTGGAACGAAGCCGCAAAAAAAACCGCGGACTGGGCCGCGCTATGGGCGTCACTTGCAGCCGACATGCCAAAAATTGCCATCATGGCCATGGATTGGCAGCAGCAAATGTTGGCAAATGGCGACTTGGCCAGCAATTTACTGAAGTTTGCCGAAACAGTTAGGTAAGAGGCATGGAAAAATAGGTTAAAATATACGGCTAATTTTTGACGCATTTTAAAAATTCAATCATACGTGGGCTTGCGGCGTTTTTTGCCAGTAGGCTACAGATGATTCTTAAGTAACCTACTTTTTACGTATATTCGCTATGAAACCTGCAAAAGAAATTCGTGTTGGCAACATCATCATGGTCGACAGCAAGCCTATGATCGTCTTGCGTTCTGACGTCAACGGTTCGAGCCGCACGGGCTTCACCTACAAGTGGAAACTGAAGAACCTGCTGACCAACGCCCCGATGGAAAACGTTTTCCGCGGCGACGACAAGTTCGACGTGGTCGTACTCGACAAGAAACCGGTGACTTATTCGTACTTCGCCGATCCGCTGTTCGTGTTCATGGACACCGACTACGAACAGTATGAAATCGAAGCAGAAAACCTGGGCGACGCCCTGCACTACCTGAAAGACGGCATGGAATGCGAAGCCGTGTTTTATGACGGCAAAGCAATCTCGGTCGAACTGCCGACCACAATCCAGCGCCAGGTTATTTACTCGGAGCCGGCAGTCAAGGGCAACACTTCGGGCAACGTCCTGAAAGAAGCCAAGATCGAAAACGCTATCGAAGCGAACCAGCACATCGTCATGGTGCCGCTGTTCGTCAGCTCCGACGACATGATCGAAATCGACACACGCACCAACGAGTTCAAGAAGCGCGCTTAATACTCCCGCTTTCAAAAAAAAACGCTGCCGATTCCTCGGCAGCGTTTTTTTTCGCCCGCCCCATGTCAAGCGGGCCGCTACTTATTGACTCAGGGTCTCGCCCAGCCTCTTGTTGTTGAAGCCGAAGCTGGCGATCACCGCCAAACTAGCCAGCGCCAGCGCGCCGCCCAGCCACAGGGTAGACGGGATGCCGAGCGAATCGACCACCACGCCGCCGGTGGACGAGCCCACCGCGATCGCTACCTGCACGATGCTGACAAATAGCGCGGAGCCGGCTTCCGGCAAATCAGGCGACGACAGTTGCAGCCAGATGCTGGCGCACAGCGGGATGGCGCCGAACGCCACGCCCCAGGCCAACACCATCGTCACCACGCCTGCTTGCGATGCATGCAGCAGCGGCAACGCCAGCAAAGCCACCATCAGGATCGCCACCATGGAAAACAGCGACAGCTGCAGATTGCGGGAGACGGTGGTCGAGATCGCAAAATTCGAAACGAAACCGACGAAGCCGAAGCCCAGCAATACCGAAGTAATCGCCGGCAGGCTGAATCCTGCGCTTTGCACCAGGAACGGCGTGACATAGGTGTAGGCGGAAAAGTGCGCGCCGAACACCAGCGCCACCATCAGCAGGCTTTTACGGATAGTCGCCCGGCCCAGCAACGCGCCCAGGTCGCTAAAACGTATCGCCGCTTTCGACGGCAGCGAAGGCAGCAGCAGCGCTTGCGCCGCCAGCGCCACGGCAGCCAGGACGCCGGTGGCGATGAACGATGCGCGCCAGGAAGCCAGGGTGCTGATGAAGGTTCCGAGCGGCACCCCGATCACCGTGGCGAAGGTGACGCCGGTCAGTATCATGGCGGTCGCCTTGGCGGCGTGCTCTTCCCGCACCAGCCGCGCCGAAGTCGCCAGCGCCAGCGTCCAGAACCCGCCCAGCGCCGCGCCCAGCAGGGCCCGTCCCAGCAGCATCGTGCCAAAGCCGGGAGCCATCGCCGATATCAGGTTGGACGCCAGCAGCAGCACCGACAGCATCAGCAAGATCAGGCGGCGGTTGATGCGCCCTGCTCCCAGCATCAGCCCCGGCGCCGAAATGGCCGCAATCACACCCGGCGTGGTCACCATCAAACCGGCGGTGCCGGGCGAAACGCCAAGGTCGCGCGCGATTTGCGGCAGCAGCCCGACCGGCAGGAATTCAGTGGTGACAAACGCAAACGCGCCGATCGCCACTGCTACCACTGACATCCAGGAACGCAAAGGCGATGCCGCCTTACTGACATGCACGGGCAGGTCGAGAAGACTGTCGTTTTGCGCGCTGATCGCCGCCATATTTTTTTCCATGTGAAACTCCTGTTCTTTACGCCTGATAGAAATAACCAAAATCAATAAAAATGCAGCCGGTACTGACCAACCGCGCCGGCTGCCTTGCATCAGGTTTGCGGCAATCCACCTCGCCGCGATTAAACTGTAGTATTTTTTAATACAGTTTAGAATGTAAAAATAGGATCAAAATCGATCCCTTACTCAATTAACCGCATCAATTAACTGTATATGATTTTTATACAGTTAATTATAAAAAAAACCACTATACCTCAGTCTTGTCGGCGATCTTATTGACCAACTCGGACAATTTTCTTTCCCGCAGGATCTCCAGCAAAGCACCCTCGACTTCCGACACCACCGGATCCAGCACCATGTCCATGCCGCAGCTGACCGGACAGCACAGGTCTTTCGAGCGCGTATTGTGCTTCAGCACCGGCCCTTCCTCCACCGCCTGGTAGATCTCCGCCAGGTTGATGTCCGACGCCGGCCGCGCCAGCTGCACGCCGCCGCCCTTGCCTTCCTTGGTCAGCACCAGCCTGGCCTTGCTCAGCTTGCGCAGCAGTTCACGCACAAAAACGGGATTGGTGTTGACGCTCGTGGCAATGGCGGTGGAAGGTAAAAACACTTCCCCGCCCCTGGTCGCGTACTCGACGCTGACTAAAATGTGTGCCGCCACGGCAAATCGACTCGACTTCATACTGTAATCTTATTCGATACAGATACTATGCGTCAAGTAATTTTGTTACATAAGCTTATGCGGGGCGGAAATGAACACCGAGGCAGTGTCACAATGAGCGAACTGCCACAAAATAGATAATGGAGAGCGAATGCCAAAATATCTCGAAAGGGCCGCCGTAATACAGCTGGAGGATTTACCGAATATCGGCAAGGCTGGCGCTGCCGACCTGCGCCGCATCGGCATTCAGAGTCCAAGTCAATTGGTCGGCCAATCGCCGCTGCAGATGTACGACGCTCTGTGCGTCAAGACCGGCGCCCGGCATGATCCGTGCGTGATCGACGTGTTCATGTCGGCGGTGCGCTACATGGAAGGCGCCGAACCGCTGCCGTGGTGGTCATACACGGCAGAGCGTAAGCGTCTGCTCAAGTCAGGCTAACTACGCCTGTTCGGTCTTGGCCAGCATATTAAAAATGCTGGAAAAATCCAGCCCGCCGGCGCCGCTCTTGCTGTGGATATCGTACAGGTTGCGCGCCAGCGCGCCAAGCGGCACGCTGCTGCCGGTGGACAGCGAATTTTCCACTGCCAACCCGAGGTCCTTGAGCATCAGGTCGACGCCGAAGCCGCCGGCGTAGCCCTTGGATGCCGGCGCATTTTCCATCACCCCCGGACACGGGTTGTACACTTCCAGCGCCCAGTTGCGGCCCGAACTTTTCGCCATGATTTCCGACAGCACCTTGGGATCCATGCCGTTCGCCATGCCCAGCCGGATCGCCTCGCAGCTGCCGATCATCAGGATCCCCAGCAGCATGTTGTTGCACACCTTGACGGTCTGGCCGCTGCCGTTGTCGCCGGCGTGGAAGATCGCCTTGCCCATTTTTTCCAGGTAAGGCTTGGCCAGGGCAAAGCCGTCGTCGGAGCCGCCGACCATGAAGGTCAGCGTGCCGGCTGCCGCGCCGCCGGTGCCGCCCGAGACCGGCGCGTCGAGCATGGTGAAGCCCTTGTCGCGCGCCGCGGCCGCCACCTTGCGCGCAGCGTCGGGAGCGATGGTCGAGCAGTCGATCAGCAATGTGCCCGGCGCCACTTGCGCCAGGATGCCGTTGGGGCCAAGGTAGGCGGCCTCAACGTGGCGGCTGGCCGGCAGCATCGTGATGACGATCTTGGCCGCCGCCACTGCCGCCGGCAAATCGCTGCCGGTGCTGCCGCCGCCGGCGACAAACTTGTCGACGGTGGCCGCCAGCAGGTCATGGCCGCTGACCTTGCAGCCGGCTTTCACCAGGTTCAGCGCCATCGGCAAACCCATATTGCCGAGGCCGATAAAAACGATGTCGCTACTCATGTCAAACTCTCCTGTGACTTGTTAGGCTGCGTGCGATCACTTCATGGAAATCGTCGTATTGATCTCGCCGCCGTCCGCATCCGGCGCAAACCAGCGCGCGGTCACGGTCTTGGTCTGGGTCCAGAACTGCACCGCCTGCTTGCCGTTGGGGCCTAGGTCACCCAACTTGGAAGCGCGCGAACCTGTGAAGCTGAAGTAAGCCACCGGCACGGGAATCGGCACATTGATACCGACCTGGCCGACATCGATTTCGTTCTGGAACTTGCGCGCGGACCAGCCCGATGAAGTGAAGATCGAGGTGCCATTGCCGTTCGGGTTGGCGTTGATGAAGGCAATCGCTTCATCCAGCGTCTCCAGTTCTACCACGCACATGGCCGGCCCAAAGATCTCTTGCGTATAGATATCCATCTCGGCGGTCACGCCGGAAAAAATGGTCGGGCCGACAAAATTGCCGTCGGGGTAACCCGCCACCTGGCAGTTGCGGCCATCCAGCAGCAGTTGCGCGCCCTGCTCCACGCCCGATCCGATCAGCCGTTCGGTGCGCGCCTTGGCGGCTTTCGACACCATCGGCCCGAGGTCGGCCTTACGGTCGCTGCCCGGTCCGATCTTCAGGCCGCGCGAACGCTCGACGATTTCCGGCAGCCAGGAACGCGCCTTGCCCACCAGCAGCACCATCGAATTCGCCATGCAGCGCTGGCCGGCGGCGCCGAAGGCCGCGCCCAGCAGGTTGTTGATGGCCTGGTCCTTGTTGGCGTCGGGCAGCACGATGCAGTGGTTCTTGGCGCCCATCATGCATTGCGCGCGCTTGCCGGCTTCGCTGGAGCGGCGATAGATATGGGTGCCGACGCTGGTCGAGCCGATGAAGGAAATCGCCTTGATGTCAGGATGGTCGCACAGCATGTTGGCCACTTCCGGTCCGCCGTGCACCACATTCAATACGCCCGGCGGCAAGCCGGCCTGCTGCGCCAGTTCGACCAGGAACAGCGAAGAAGAAGGATCCTGTTCGGACGGTTTCAGGATAAAGGTATTGCCGCAGGCAACCGCCACCGGGAACATGAAGCACGGCAGCATCACCGGGAAATTGAATGCCGTGATGCCGGCGCCCACGCCCAGCGGCTGGTTGATGGTGTAGACGTCGACGCCGGTGGCGGCATTCTCGGCCAGCTCGCCCAGCTGCAGCGAGGTGATGGAACAGGCGTGCTCGACCACTTCCAGGCCGCGCATCACTTCACCTTCGGCATCCGGCAGGGTCTTGCCGTGCTCGCGCGTAATCAGCTCGGCCAGCGGCGCGATGTTTTCGCGCAGCAGCTGCTGGAACTTGAGCATGATGCGCATGCGCTGCGCCAGCGAAGTGTTGCGCCAGCTGGCGAAGGCTTGCTTGGCGTTGGCTACCGCGTGGTCGACTTCGGCCTTGGTGGCGAACGGTACGCGCGCCACCACTTCCTGGGTCGCCGGATTGAGGACATCGCGCCATTCGGTGCTGGTCGACTGCACGGTCTTGCCGCCGACATATAGGGGGATATTAGGGATATTGGTAGACATGATGGCTTCCTCGAACAATTAAAAATGAACGGTGCCGGCGCCGCGGCGCACAGCACCCTGCGGGTATTACTTGACCAACGGACAGGACGCGTCCATCGGTTTGAAAGCCTGCTGCGCCGGGATGGTCGACAGCAGCTTGAGATAATCCCAAGGCGCTTTCGATTCGGCCGGCGTTTTTACCTGGTACAGATACATGTCATGGATCACGCGGCCATCCGGACGGATGGAAGCATTGCGCATGACGGCGTCATGGATAGGGATCTCGCGCATTTTCTGAGTCACGATTTTCCAGTCGTGCGATTTGGTTGCGGCCGCCGCCTTCAGGTAGTGGTAGACGCTGGAATAGACGCCGGCGTGCACCATGGTCGGCTTGTTGCCTTTATAGAGCGTTTCGAAACGCTTGGAGAAAGCGCGCGTATCGTTGTCGAAATCCCAGTAGAAACCGTCGGTGTAGACCAGGCCCTGGGCGTCGTTCAGGCCCAGCGCATGTACATCCGACAAGAACACCAGCAAAGCCGCCAGGCGCTGGTTCTTGGCGCCGATGCCGAACGAGCGCGCCTGCTTGATCGCATTCACCGTATCCTGGCCGCCGTTGGCCAGGCCGATCACCTGCGCCTTCGAACTTTGCGCCTGCAGCAGGAAGGACGACAGGTCGCTGGCGTTGAGCGGATGGCGGATCGATCCGACCACGGTGCCGCCGAGCCGCTTGACGACATCGCCGGCATCTTTTTCCAGCGACTGGCCGAAGGCGTAGTCGACGGTGACGAAGTACCAGGATTTCTGCCCCATCTTGGTCAATGCGGCGGCGGCGCCGGCTGCCTGCGAGTAGGTATCGAACATCCAGTGGAAACCGTTGGGCGCGCATTCGGCATTGGTCAGCACGCCGGTCGCCGGGCCGCTGTACATGGCGATGCCGCCCTTGTCGCGGATCAGGCGCTGCACTGCCAGCGCCACCGAGGAATTGGTGAGATCGGCGATGGCGTCGACCTTGTCGCGGTCTATCCATTCGCGCGCCTTGGAAGCGCCGATATCGGCCTTGTTCTGGTGATCCGCGGTCAGCAGTTCGATTTTCATGCCCTTGCACTCGGCCTTCAGGCAATCCTCGATCGCCATCTTGGCCGCCACTACCGAGCCCGGTCCGCCCATCGCCGAATACGGGCCAGACATGTCGGTCAGGATGCCGACCTTGTAGACGTCGCCTTCCTGGGCCAGCGCCTGGCTCCCGGTCAGCAAGCCCATCAATGAAAAAATCACGGCCGAACTACGTAGCAGCAGCTTGTTGCGCATGAGGTCTCCTGTTTTTTAGTCCGGGCTGCCATGGCGGCGCCCGGACTGATTTTTATGAATTTCTATATACACATTCTGCATGTGCATTATTATTGGAACAATAGACAATAATTCACAATAGCTTTGCATTTATGCAAAGCATGGAGATATGGGTGAAATCGACGAATGCCATGCTGGACTGGGATAACCTGCGCGTCTTCCTGGAGCTGACGCGCAGCCAGGGCCTGGTGGAAGCGGCAAAGAAACTCGGCATCGATCACTCGACCGTGTCGCGCCGCATGCGCCGTTTCGAGGAACAGGTCGGCAGCCAGCTGTTCGAGCGCAATAACCAGGGTTACACGCTGACTGCGGAAGGCCACCGGCTGATCGAATATGCGGAACGGGTGGAGAGTACGGTGTACGCCGCCGCGGAAGAACTGAGCGGCCACAACCGCCTGCTGTCGGGCCAGGTCCGGCTCGGCGCCACCGAAGGTTTCGGCACCTTCGTGCTGGCGCCGCACCTGGCCCATTTCTGCGCGCGGCATCCGCACATCACGGTCGACCTGCTGCCGGTGCCGCGTTTCGTCAACCTGTCCAAGCGCGAAGCCGACATCGGCGTCACCATCGAACGTCCGCAAAGCGGCAATTACGTGGTCACCAAGCTGACCGACTACCTGCTCAAGCTGTACGCCACCCGCTCCTACCTGGAGACGCATGCGCCGATCAAGACCTTGCAGGACTTAAATCATCACGCTTTCATCGGCTACGTCGACGACCTGGTGTTCAGCGAAGAACTTCGCTACAAGGACAATGTGGCGCCGGCCGCCTTCCGCGCCTTCCGCAGCACCAGCGTGATTGCCCAGTACACGGCGGCGCGCAGCGGCCAGGGGCTGGCGATCCTGCCCTGCTTCCTGGCGCAGCAAAGCGACGACCTGGTGCCGGTGCTGGACGGCCAGGCCGACATCCAGCGCGCATTCTGGCTGGTGGCCGCCACCGAAACCCGCAATGTGGCGCGGGTAGCCGCGCTATGGCGTTACCTGCGGGAAGTGATCGAACCCAACCGGCCGTTCCTGATGGGAGAGTCGCGGCAGATGGTCTACTCGGATGCGATTGTCCCGGCCTGAACTCAGGACTCGTTGATTTCCACCGCGATGCCGTCCTGCTGCACCGTGATCGCACCGGGTTCGAAGGTCTTGCCGTTCAGGCGCAACTCTTCGCTGCGGAAGGTATAGATAGGATAATTGTTCAGCACCTGCTGCGCCACCACCGCGCCGATCTGGCTCAGTTGCGGCTTGTATTGGGCAGGCACGTTGCCGAAGTCGATATTGTCGACAGTAGGATTGTCGAGCTGGACGGCGCGCGTTGCCCGGTCGTACTTCAAGCCACTGCTGAGGGTGATCGCGCCATTCAGCGTTCCTGCCAGCAGCAGCGGACTGACGACGCTGACATTCACCTGCGTCAGCACGCGGTTTTGCGCCGGGTTGAGCGTCAGGTGCGGATTCTTCAGGCCGACATTGAACACTTCCGCATAACGCAGCTGCTGCGGAAACTTGCTTTCGATCGCGGTCTGCAGCTGCTGTTGCGAAAACGTGTATTCGTTGGACCAGATGTTGTAGCCGGCCCAGGCGCCGGCCGCAACCGCCGTCGCGCCCAGGGCCAGCATGGTCTTCACCAGTGTGCGTCGTATTGTATGCATTGTTTCCCGTGGCTTGCGGCCCGCCGCAACTATAGTTACCACAGGCCATCAATTTTTGTATTGCTCAAGCTCGTAGTATAGATGGATTTCTTCCGCGCCCATTTCCCTGGCGCGCGGCAGTGCGAAACAATCCGCTAGCCAGCCCTCCGTTCATGTTCCAGCAAGGCGAAACTGTATTCATCCGACCAGGCGCCCTTGAAGAAGATATTCTCCCGATAATGGCCCTCGCGCCGGAATCCCTGTTTTTCAAGGAGCCGCACCACGCTGTCATTGCGCGCATCCACGGTGGCGACGATCCGGTGTTTCTTGCAATCGTTGAATAACACGTCGATGACCCTGGACAAGGCTTCCGTCGCATAACCCTGGCGCTGGCAAGTGGAATCGAAAGTCACGCCGATCTCGGCTTGCCGGCCGCCGTCGAAGAAATACACCGCCACGTCTCCCGCCAGCACCGCATCCTCCTTGCGTTCCACTGCAATCTGAAACCAGGTGTCGTCGGTATCGAATGCCAGCTCATGCTGCTGTTCAAAAAAAGCTGCCGCATCTTCGGCGGAAAAAGACGACCAGCTCTGGTGGCGGGCCACTTCGGGTTTATTGCGATAATCTGAAAATATCGGCAGGTCGCGCTGGGTGAACCTTCTTAGCATCAATCTCTCGGTGGTCAGCGGGAATATTTCCATAGATAAGTTACGTCCTTAATCAGTGATTCAAGATTATTTGATTTTTAATAAACCGTATCGTGGACAGGTTTAATCCGAAGGGCCTTTGGTCACCGCTTCAATCCTGTGCCCGTCCGGGTCGATCAAAAAAGCGGCATAGTAATTTTCCTCGTATTCAGGACGCAGGCCGGGCGCGCCATTGTCGCTGCCGCCCACAAGCAATGCAGCGCGATGGAAGGCATCGACGGCAGCGCGGGACGGCGCCGCAAACGCCAGGTGAAAGCCTGGCCCGGGCGGCGCTGCGTCCGGACGCAGTTTCAGGCAAAGCAAGTCTTCGCCATCCGTCAGGCCGTACCCGACCGCGGTGGCATCCTCGAATACTCGGCGCAGGCCAAGCGCGCCGAGCGCTGCGTCGTAAAACGCGCCTGACAGGGAAAGATCGCGGACGCCGAGCGAGATATGATGAATCATGGATGCTGTCATTTTCCCGGCAATGCCCACAGCAAGCCGCGCGTGATCAAGGGAGGAAATACCGTCAGATGGTCTTCATCCTGGATCACCTCGGAACGCACTTTCAGGCCGGGATAACGATGTGAATTCAATTGTTTCTCGAAATCCTTCATGTCCTGCACCATGTCGCTTTCCTTGTTATAGCGCGGATTGTGATCGCCCGGCTTGACCGTTTCGAACGAGCCGATCAGCATCAAGACCCTGGCCGGCATGTCTTTGTGCGCTGCCGCATAAAGACGCTCCTGGCTGAACATGACCTTCTTGTCGTACCACAGCGAAGGGCTGCCTAGAATGTACTGGTCGAACATCTGCGGCTCCGTCAGCAGGACATGCAAGCCGAGCAACGATCCATAAGAATGGCCGGCATAGATTTTCCGGCTCATGTCGGCGCGGTAGTTTGCGGCGACAAACGGAAACACTTCCCGTTCGATGAACTGCCGGTACTGCTCGGCCTGCCCCGACAAGTCCTTGCCTTTGCCGCTGGTAGTGTCGGTCGGCGTGTAATCCCGGTTGCGGCTGAAGACGGGATCGTCGCCCTTGGAATAGGACAGCCCGACCAGGATGAATTCCTGGATTTTCTTGCCATGGACGACCAGCCGGTTGCCAATGCTGCGCACCAGCGGGAAACCGTAGTTGGCATCAGTGATGAACAGCACTGGATAACGCTTCTGCGATGTCGCGTAGGATGCTGGCAGGCTGACGAACAGCTCGTAGTCACGGTGCAGGATCTTCGATGAAATGCTCTGCACCTCGGTTCCTTCCAGTTCATACGGACGGGCCGGGGTGTTTGCCTGGGACGGTGGAACTGAAAAAACCAGGGTAAACAATAAGGCAGGAAGGGGCTTGCGAAGTTTTTGCGGCATGTTTATACTTTCTCGTTCGTTTGCGATGGAGCAATGCTTCCGCCAGGCGATAATGTGTGCCGCAACGCCGATTTCGTCAACCCTGCTTCGGGTGCAAAAGACGAACGGCGATAACCTAGCCGATGGTGATGTCGTGCGTAAAATCATTTCCTGAAATCTCCCGCGACCTGCGGATCCGGTTCGAATACAAACCCGGCCATCGCTGCGTCTCCTTCGCGATGACAACAACTGCTGACGCATCAGCCATATACATGCGCCTTGCCTGACGCCGGCTTGCACCGGGTCCCGTTACAGTTTTTGCAGCACAGGCGCGTCGAGCGCCTGGATTTGAGCAGCCAAGTTATTCAACCGACAATCCGGCCAGGCAATCTTTGCCCGCCTGTCGATTTCGACGATTTCCGTTCGACTAGGTATCGAGACCCTTTGAATCTCGCGGCTCGATTGCCTCCTCGTACAAAGTCCTTCATCTTTGGAAAGACCGACATGACTGAAAATTCCATTCCAACCGCAACCCGCGACCGCCGCGGCCTGGCCCTGATCGTGCTGTGCCTGGGCGTGCTGATGATCGTGCTCGACACCACCATCGTCAACGTCGCGCTGCCGTCCATCAAGACCGATCTGAAGTTCTCCGACACCTCGCTGGCCTGGGTGGTGAACGCCTACATGCTGACTTTCGGCGGTTTCCTGCTGCTTGGCGGCCGGCTCGGCGACCTGTACGGCCACCGGCGGCTGTTCCTGATTGGGATCGCGCTATTTACTTTAGCCTCGCTCGCCTGCGGCTTGTCCGGCACCCAAGGTTTCCTGCTGGCGGCACGCGCCGTGCAAGGGCTGGCCGGCGCCGTGGTGACCTCGGTGGCGCTGTCGCTGATCATGGACCTGTTCACCGAGCCGGCCGAGCGGGCCAAGGCGATGGGGGTCTACGGTTTCGTCTGCGCCGGCGGCGGCAGTCTCGGCGCCATGCTGGGCGGCCTGCTGACCGATACCCTGAGCTGGCACTGGATTTTCCTGGTCAACCTGCCGATCGGCATCGCCGTCATCGCCCTTTCATTGCGGCTGCTGCCGGCGCTGCACAGCCAGGCGCAGTCCAGGCATCTCGACGTGTTCGGCGCCGTTACCGTCACCGCCGCGCTGATGCTTGCCGTGTACGCCATCGTCAACGGCAACGAAGCCGGCTGGGTTTCGCCTCGGACCTTGGGCCAGCTGGCCGTCGCGGCGGCCTTGCTGGCGGCTTTCCTGGTGATCGAAACGCGGGTGCGGGTGCCGCTGATGCCGCTGCGGCTGTTCCAGCTGCGTAACGTGGCAGTCGCCAATATCGTCGGTGTGCTGTGGGCGGCGGCGATGTTCGCCTGGTTCTTCCTGTCCGCGCTCTACCTGCAGCTGGTGCTGGGCTACAAGCCACTGCAGGTCGGGCTGGCTTTCCTGCCGGCCAACCTGATCATGGCCGTCTTTTCCCTGGGGATCTCGGCCAAGCTGGTGATGCGCTTCGGCATCCGGCGGCCGCTGGCGGTGGGCTTGCTGCTGGCGGCTTGCGGCCTGCTGCTGTTTGCGCGCGCCCCGGTCGACGGCCACTTCATCGCCGATGTATTGCCGGGCATGGTCCTGCTCGGCCTGGGCGCCGGGATTGCCTTCAATCCGGTGCTGCTGGCGGCCATGAGCGATGTCGCGCCGTCCGAATCCGGGCTGGCTTCGGGCGTGGTCAACACCTCGTTCATGATGGGCGGCGCACTCGGCCTGGCGGTGCTGGCCAGCCTGGCGGCCTTGCATACCGAGAACCTGCTGGCGGCCGGCAATGAGCCGCTGGGCGCGCTCAACAGCGGCTACCAGGCAGCTTTCCTGGTAGGCGCCTGCTTCGCCGGCCTGGGCGCCGCGCTTGGCGCCCTGCTCTTGCGCACCAAAACCATGGAGAACGCCGTGCCTGCATGACGCTCCGCCGCACCAATCAGTGAAACGCCGTAGCCCCGGTGTTTCCTACTTGCCGGGATAAACCTATGTTTGAGAAAGAAACAGACGCATCACTTGTCAGCGAAACCGAGTACCGCCTGCTGGTGGCGGAATTCGACCTCCTGTGGAATCGCGCGACGACGACGCAGGAGCAGTCGCGCATGGAGAGCCTGATCAAGCTGATCGACGCCTTCGAGAACGGCCTCCGCCAGAATTAATTTCCCATTCAGGATTAGAATGCACGGCAAGGCACATCCGCCGCCTGCATTCACTACAATCGAACGGCTCATGCAAAATATCATTACTGTAGCAAACGTCTCGAAAACCTACGCTTCCGGCCACCGCGCCCTCAACAACGTCAACCTGGAGATCCGCCGCGGCGAGATCCTGGCGCTGCTGGGCCCGAACGGCGCCGGCAAGACCACCCTGATCAGCTGCATCTGCGGCATCCTCAACATCTCCGAGGGCTCGGTGCGGGTCGACGGCCACGACATCGGCGCCGATTTCCGCGCGGCCCGCTCCATGATCGGCCTGGTGCCGCAGGAACTGACCACCGACGCCTTCGAAACGGTGTGGGCGACGGTGTCCTTCAGCCGCGGCCTGTTCGGCAAGCCGGCCAACCCCGCCCATATCGAAAAAGTGCTCAAGGACCTGTCCTTGTGGGACAAGAAGGACAACAAGATCATGACCCTGTCCGGCGGCATGAAACGCCGGGTGCTGATCGCCAAGGCGCTGTCGCACGAACCGCAGATCCTGTTCCTCGACGAGCCGACCGCCGGCGTCGACGTCAACCTGCGCCACGACATGTGGCAGCTGGTCCGTTCGCTGCGGGAAAGCGGCGTCACCATCATCCTGACCACCCACTACATCGAGGAAGCCGAAGACATGGCCGACCGCATCGGGGTGATCAACAAGGGCGAGATCATCCTGATCGAGGACAAAAAAGAACTGATGCACAAGCTTGGCAAGAAACTGCTGACGCTGCAGCTGGAGCAGCCGCTGCAGCAGGTTCCGCCCGAACTTGCGGCCTACCAGCTGAGCCTGTCCAGCGACGGCAGCCAGCTGGTCTATACCTATGAGAGCGACGGCGAACGCGTGACCATCATTTCGCTGCTCAACGCCCTCAGCGCACAAGGCATCCAGTTCAAGGATATCCAGACCACGCAAAGTTCCCTCGAGAATATTTTCGTCAACCTGATCAAGGACGGACAATGAATTTCCATGCAATCCGCGCCATCTACAACTTCGAAATGGCGCGCACCTGGCGTACCCTGCTGCAAAGCATCATCGCCCCGGTGATTTCGACTTCGCTGTATTTCGTCGTGTTCGGCGCCGCCATCGGCTCGCGCATCGCCCAGGTCGACGGCGTCAGCTACGGCGCTTTCATCGTGCCAGGGCTGGTGATGTTGTCGCTGCTCACGCAAAGCATCTCGAACGCCTCTTTCGGCATCTACTTCCCTAAATTCACCGGCACCATCTACGAGCTGCTGTCGGCGCCGGTGTCATACCGCGAGATCGTGATCAGCTACGTCGGCGCCGCCGCCAGCAAATCGATACTGCTCGGCCTGATCATCCTGGCCACGGCCGGACTGTTCGTGCCGCTGCACATCGAACATCCGCTCTGGATGATCCTGTTCCTGGTGCTGACCGCCGTCACCTTCAGCCTGTTCGGCTTCATCATCGGCATCTGGGCCGACAATTTCGAGAAGCTGCAGCTGGTGCCTCTGCTGATCATCACGCCGCTGACTTTCCTCGGCGGCAGCTTTTACTCGATCAAGATGCTGCCGCCGGTATGGCACACGATCAGCCTGTTCAATCCGGTGGTGTACCTGATCAGCGGCTTCCGCTGGAGCTTCTACGGCACCGCCGACGTGCACATCACGGTCAGCCTGGCGATGACGCTGGCATTCCTGGCGGTCTTCCTGGGGATCGTGGCCTGGATCTTCAAGACCGGCTACCGGCTCAAGTCCTAGGGACCGGAGACAGTCATGCCGCCTGAGGCCTCCAGCGCATCTCGCAGCAAACCAGCTTTCAGCCTGCGTCCCGCGCAGATGGCTGACGTCCCGGTTTTGGAGGCGCTGATTGCCCGTTCCGGCGTCGGCCTGAGCACCGGTTTCTATTCGGACCAGCAGGCTGAGGCGGTCACCCGCTATGTGTTTGGCGTCGACACCCAGCTGGTCGCCGACCAGACCTATTTTATTATCGAAGACGGCGGCAAGGCCGTGGCGTGCGGCGGCTGGAGCAAGCGCCGTACGCTGTTCGGCGGCGACCGGGCGAAAAGCGGCCCCGATCCCCTGCTCGATCCATCGCAGGAAGCCGCCCGCATACGCGCTTTTTTTGTCGATCCTGGCATGGAACGGCGCGGCCTCGGCAGCCAGCTGATGCGGCATTGCACTCGCGAAGCGGCCCTTAACGGCTTCAGCATGCTGGAGCTGGTCGCCACGCTTCCCGGCGAGCCGCTATACCTGGCCTCCGGCTTTGCCGTCATCGAAAGATTCGCGCTCGACCTGCCAGGCGGCATCCAGGTGCCGGTGACGCGGATGAGGAAGAACATCGAACCAGCAGAAACCACGGCGGCATAAATGAACGGCAAGCACTCTCATCTCCAGCTGTCCCTGTACCTGATCGCCGCAGCGGTCTTGCTGGTGGGGTTATTGTCCGCCGGCCTGATCTACCGCGCTGCGGCCGAACGGGAGAGCGCTGCCCTCAGCTACCAGATGGTGGGCGGCAGCGTCTATGCAGTCGACCCGGGCGATTCCAAGGCCTACCGGCGCGACGTCGAACTGTATGGCGGCACCTCGGGGCGGCTGATCGCCGACTTCAATCGCTGGCTGTCCAGCCTGTGGCACGGCAAACGGCTGGCGTACGTGCTCGCCATCTTATCGGCCGGGATAGCCTATATCTGCTTCTCCGTCGCCCGCGGCCAGGAGCCTGAGCAGCCGTAGGACGCCCCGATCGATGGCATAACCAGGCTGCGCCGGGTTATGATGCGGTGTTATTTCCTACAGGGTGAATCTTCCATGCACAGTCTATCTTCCCCATCCAGCGCCAGGGGCTGGTCGTTCTGGTGGAAACCGGCGCTGTTCGTACTGGTAGCCGTGGTTGGCCTGTACTACGTCAAATGGTCGCCCTATTACCTCAAATCCTTCCTGGCCGCCGACAAGCACAGTATCGGCGCTTCCATTCTCGACGACCAGCAAGGCGCGCCTATTGCCGCCGCGCTGGCCTACGCCAAGGTTTATTTCCTGGCGATCTGGAAAGCCGCGGTACTGGCGGTGATCCTGGGTTCGCTGCTGCAGGTGCTGATCCCGCGCGACTGGCTGCTGCGCCTGTTTGGCCGCGCCGGCTTCGGCTCGGTGCTGCGCGGCGGCCTGTTCGCCCTGCCTGGCATGATGTGTTCTTGCTGCGCCGCTCCGGTCGTGGCCGGCATGCGCCGCCAAAAAGTTTCGGTGGGCGCGGCGCTGGCGTTCTGGATCGCCAATCCGGTGCTCAATCCGGCGACGCTGGTGTTCATGGGTTTCGTGCTGGGCTGGGGGTTTACCGCCCTGCGCCTGGTGGCAGGCCTGGTGCTGGTGCTGGGCGTATCGATGATCGCGCAACGCATTTCCCGGCCCGAGGAAATCCCGGCGGCAGCGGCAGAAGCGGTGGTCGAAGCCAGCGCGCCTGCGCGCACCGACTTCCTGGGACGCTGGGCGCGCACCATATGGCAACTGTTCTGGAGCACGATCCCGGTGTATGTACTGGCGGTGCTGGTGCTGGGCGCAGCCCGGGTCTGGCTGTTCCCGCATGTCGACGGCGCCATGGGCAACAGCCTGCTGTGGCTGGTGCCGCTGGCCATCGCCGGCACCCTGTTCGTGATCCCGACAGCGGCCGAAATCCCTATCGTGCAGACCATGATGGCGCTAGGCCTAGGCACCGCGCCGGCAGTGGCGCTGCTGATGACCTTGCCGAGCATCAGCCTGCCGTCGCTGCTGATGCTGCGCAAGGACTTCGACGCCAGGGTGCTGGTGGCAGTGGCCTTGCTGACCATGCTGGTCGGCGTGGTCAGCGGGCTGGT
>NZ_JAQGLV010000161.1 GCF_028292705.1 Collimonas fungivorans
TACATTGCACTGAACAGCCTGAGCGAACTGTGGTCGCAGCAGGCCGCGCCGCTGCCGGCCTTGCAGGACCTGATCACGGCTGGCGAGCAGCTGCGCATCACGCCGGCGATCCGGCGTTTGTTCGAACCCGATGGCCGGGCCCGGCTGCATAACCATTACGGGCCTACCGAAAGCCATGTGGTCAGCGCCCAGGTGCTGGCCGCGCCGGCTAGCGCCTGGGAGGACCTGCCGCCTATCGGCCGGCCGCTCGACAACTGCCGCATCTATCTGCTGGACGCATATCTTCGGCCGGTGCCGCTGGGCGTCGCCGGCGAGATCTACATCGGCGGCGTGCAAGTGGCGCGCGCCTACCTGCAGCAGCCCGGATTGACGGCAGAACGTTTCATCGACGACCCGTTCCTCGCCGGAGAACGGCTGTACAAAAGCGGTGACCTGGGCCGCTGGCGCGACGACGGCTCAATCGCCTATCTCGGCCGCAACGATTTCCAGGTCAAGATCCGCGGCTTCCGCATCGAGCTGGGTGAGATCGAGGCGCAGCTGTCGCGGCTGGCCGGTGTGCGCGAAGCGGTGGTGATCGCGCGCGAAGACGTACCAGGGGACAAGCGCCTGGTTGCATACGTGGTGGGCGGCCAAGAAACTGCCGGACTCGATCCCGCCGCCATGCGCGCGCAGCTGAGCGAGAAACTTCCCGAGTACATGCTGCCGCTTGCTTTTGTGGCACTGGAGACGCTGCCGCTGACGCCCAACGGCAAGCTCGACCGCAAGGCGCTGCCCATGCCGGAAGGACAGGCTTTCATCCACCGCGCCTACGAGGCGACCATGGGCGACATCGAACAGACCCTGGCCGAGATATGGTCGGAACTGCTGGGCGTCGAGCGGATCGGCCGCCACGACAATTTCTTTGAACTGGGCGGCCACTCGCTGCTGGCGGTGCGCCTGATTTCGCAGTTGCGCGAACGGCTCGGCATCGAGCTGCAGCTGACTGCGCTGTTCACCCATCCGCAGCTGGATGAACTGGCCCATGAGGTGGCCGAGGCGGGCCAGAACACGCTTAGCGCCATCGCCAGGGCCGACCGCTCGGCGCCGCTGCCGCTGTCGTTCGCCCAGCAGCGGCTGTGGTTCATCGCCCGGGTCGACCCGGAAGCCAGCAAGGCTTATCACATTCCCGATGCGGTGCGGCTGCGCGGCGTGCTGGACAGGACAGCGCTGCAAGCCGCGCTTGACCGCATCGTCGAGCGCCATGAAGTGCTGCGCACGCGGTTTGTCGGCATCGGCGGCCAGGCGCGCCAAGTAATCGATGAGGCGCGCGGGTTCACGCTGGCGCAGCAGGAGCTGGAGGGTGCAAACGACGTCGAACTGGAGCAGATCTGCCGGCAGGAAGCCGGCTTGCCGTTCGACCTGGCGCTTGGTCCTTTGATCCGTGGCCGGCTGCTGCGGCTGGGCGCGGACGACCATGTGCTGCTGGTCACCATGCATCACATCATCTCCGACGGCTGGTCGGGCGGCGTGCTGACGCGCGAGTTTTCAGTCCTCTACGAAGCAATGCGCGCAGGCCAGTCCGACCCTTTGCCGCCATTGGCCATCCAGTATGCTGACTACGGCGTATGGCAGCGGCAATGGCTGCAGGGCCCGCTGCTGCAACAGCAACTGCAGCAGTGGGTGCAGCAGCTGCGCGGCGCCCCCGGGCTGCTGGACCTGCCTACCGACCGGCCGCGTCCGGCGATCCAGGATTACCGCGGCGCGAATATCGAAATCGCCCTCGACAGCCGGCTCAGCCAGGACTTGAAAGCGCTCAGCCAGCGCCACGGCACCACCTTGTACATGACCATGCTGGCAGCCTGGGCGACGGTGCTGGCGCGGCTGAGCGGCCAGGAACAGGTGGTTATCGGCAGCTCCCATGCAGGACGCAACCGGGTTGAGGTGGAGGCGTTGATCGGTTTCTTTGTCAACACCCAGGCGCTCAAGGTCGACCTGGCAGGACGCCCCAGCGTGCAAGCGCTGCTGGCCCAGGTGCGGCAGACCGCGGTGCAGGCGCAGAGCCTTCAGGATGTGCCGTTCGAGCGGCTGGTGGAAGCGCTCAATCCGGTGCGTTCGATGGCCCATCATCCCGTGTTCCAGGTGATGCTGTCCTGGCACAACACGCCCAAGGCGCCGCTTGAACTGCCGCAGCTGACGGTGGAAAGCGTGGGCGGTGCGCCGGACAGCGCCCAGTTCGAACTGTCGCTGGAGCTGCGCGAGAGCGGCGAACAGATCTGCGGCCAGCTGAATTACGCCACCGCGCTGTTCGATGAAGCGACGATTCGCCGCCATTGGGGTTATCTGCAGGCTGTATTGCAAGGCATGGTTGAAGACGAGAGCCAGGCAATCGGCCAGATCGACCTGCTGGGTCAAGCTGAACGCACCCTGGTGCTGGACACTTTCAACGACATGCATCGCGAGCCGCGGCAAGACACGTTGGTGCATGTGATGTTCGAACAGCAGGCAGTCGCCCAGCCCGATATAGTGGCGCTGGAATTCCAGGGCGCGCGCCTGAGCTACCGCGAACTCAACCAGCGCGCCAACCAGCTGGCGCACCACCTGCGCCGCCTCGGCGTCGGCCCGGAGCGGCGGGTTGCGATCTGCGCCGAGCGCAGCCTGGAGCTGGTGGTGGGGCTGCTGGCCACGCTGAAAGCCGGCGGCGCTTATGTCCCTCTGGACCCGGTCTATCCCGACGAACGGCTGGCCCACATGCTGCACGACAGCGCATCGGTGGTGCTGCTGACCCAGGAGAAATTGCGCCCACGCTTCGCACTGCCGGAAGGCTGTACCTGCGTGACGATGGATGCGGCGTCCTGGGGAAATTTGCCCTGGGGCGCCGCGCCGGTAACCAATCCGGATGCCGGCGAGACCGGCCTGTCCGGCTCGCACCTGGCCTACGTCATCTATACCTCAGGCTCCACCGGCATACCCAAGGGCGTGATGGTTGAACATCGCAACCTGCTCAATTTCCTGCATGGCATGGAACAAAACATCCACGGCCTGCAGCCCGATTGCCGCCGCATCGCCTGGAATTCCTCCTTCGGTTTCGACATGGCGGTCAAAGCCTGGGGCCAGCTGGCCTGGGGACGGACCTTGTTCCTGGTGCCCGAGGCGACCCGCCTCAACGCCGAAGAATTGCTGGCATTCCTCGAACAGCACGACATCGAGGCGATGGAATGCACGCCCTCGCACCTGCGCACCATGCAGGCCGCAGGTTTTCTCAAAGGCCGGGCGCCGGCGCTGCGCAAGCTGCTGCTGGGCGGCGAGGCGATCGATGCCGCCGCCTGGACGGCACTCAGCGCAGTGGACGGCGTCCTGTTCTTCAACATGTACGGCCCGACAGAGTGCAGCGTCGACGCCAGCTGCGGGCTGGTCGACGGCCGCCGGCCGCATATCGGCCATGTCATGCCGGGTGCGCGCATCTACCTGCTGGACCGGGAGCGGCAACCGGTGCCGCTGGGCTGCGTCGGCGAGATCTACATCGGCGGCGCAGGCGTGGCGCGCGGTTACCTAGAGCGGCCGGAACTGACCGCCGAACGTTTCCTGCACGATCCTTTTGCAGCCGGGACCGATGCCCGCATGTACAAGACCGGCGACCTCGGGCGCTGGCGCGAAGACGGCAGCATAGCCTACCTCGGCCGCAACGATTTCCAGGTCAAGCTGCGCGGCTTCCGCATCGAACTGGGCGAGATCGAGGCGCAGCTGCTGCAGATGGCGGGCGTGCGGGAAGCGGTGGTCATCGCCCGCGAAGACAGCCCGGGCGACAAGCGGCTGGTGGCTTACATAGTGGCGGAGCAGGACGCCGCCGCGCCCGATGCGGTTCGGCTGCGTGCGCGGCTCGGCGAGAAGCTGCCGGAATACATGCTGCCGGCTGCCTTCGTGCCGTTGCCGGTCTTGCCCCTGACGCCCAACGGCAAGCTCGACCGCAAAGCGCTGCCGGCCCCGGACGGCCAGGGCCTGGCGCAGCAGGCTTACACCGAGCCGCAGGGCGAAATCGAACAGATGATCGCCGCGCTATGGTCGGAATTGCTGGGAGTGGAACGGATAGGGCGCCACGACAATTTCTTCGATCTCGGCGGTTATTCGCTGATGATATTCCAGGTGATAGAAGGACTGAAGCAGAAGGGCTTCGACGTAGCGCTGCAAGATATCCTGCTGGCGCAGGAGCTGAGTACGCTGGCGCAACTGATTACGGTCAACCGTAACCAGCCCGATAAGCAAGCGAACGAGCAGTGGATCACCATCCGCAAAGGCGGCAGCCGGCGGCCGCTGATCTTCATCCACGAACCTAGCGGCGAGGTGCTGTCCTATGAGCGCCTCACTCGCCATATCGACGAGGAAATCGGCGTCTACGGCATCCGGGCCGACCGCAACGCCGTCACCGCCGACAGCAGCAACGAAGCGCTGGCCGCAAGCTACGTCCAGCTCATCAGGCAAGGCCAGCCGGACGGCCCGTATCGCCTCGCAGGCTGGTCCGCCGGCGGCGTGCTTGCGTACGAAGTCGCCAGGCAGCTGGTGGAGCAGGGGCAGGGCGTGGAATTCCTCGGCCTGATCGACAGCTGGCACCGCGGCGCAGCGGACCGTGGGATATCGGAGCTAGGCCTGAGCGACAAGCAGATGCTGCTGGTCGCTTTCATCGAATATTTCGGCTACAAGCTGGCCGATGACGAGGTTGCGCAAATCCTGTCAACCGCCGACCTGGTCTCGGCCATCGCCTGCGCCAGGGACAACCGCTGGCTGAAGAAGGAGATGAGCAGCGACGAGTTCGAAGCCAGGGCCGAGCTCTGGTTCAACCTGAGGGCGGCCGCGCACCGGTACTACGCCCAGCCGCTCGATGTCGCGGCGCACCTGTTCACCGCGCATCCGCCGGAGCCTACCGATCCGGCCAACGGCTGGAGCACCGTCCTGCGTAGGCGGCTGCAGGTCCATCCGATCGGCGGCGACCACTGGAGCATCATGATGGATCCTGCGCGCGCCGGACGGGTGGGAAGCGCCATTTCTTCCATCCTGGCCGGAATTGACGGAAAGGCCGCAAGGCCTGCCGAACCGGCGCTGCACGCTTCCGCAGTGGTGATCCGAACCGGCAGCGCCAGGACGCGCAAGGTGTTCTGCATCCCGGGCGCCGGCGCCAACGCTACCTCCTTCCTCGATCTGTGCGCCGGGTTCGCCGGCGACGCCAGTTTCATCGGACTGGAGGCGACGGGTTTCCTTGGCCTGGATGGAATGCCGCCGTCGGTGCAGGAGGCGGCGCGGCGTTATGTCGAAGCGATCAGGTCGATGCAGCCGGCCGGACCTTACCACTTGCTGGGCCATTCCTTCGGCGGCTGGATCGCGCTGGAGATCGCCAGGCAACTGATCCAGGCCGGCGCCGTGGTGGCCCCGGTGATGCTGGTCGATACGCAGGCGCCGCGCGCACACGGCCACGCCGGCCGCGACCAGGCCATGCATGAGTATGTCAAGTTGATGGACCTGAACCTCGCCGCCGGCCTGGGCGTCAGCGCCGCCGATCTCGCCGGCCGCGACCAGCCATCGCAGGTGCTGCTGGTGTTCGAAAAGATGAAGCAAGCCAGGGTGCTGCCGGCCAGGGCGCGGCTGGAGGACTTCGAGCCGGTGATCGAGATGTTTTGCCGGCAATGCGGCATCGGTTATCAGGCGGAGCAGCCGTTCGGCGGACTGCCGCTGCTGTTTTGCGCGGCGCCGGCCGATGAAGATGACGGCGTCGACCTCGATGCGTGGCGACGCCTCGAACCCGGACTCAGAGCAGTGCATGTCGACGGTAGCGATCATCTGTCGATCCTGAAGCCGCCGCATGCCGCACGCCTGGCGGAAGAGATCGGCAAACACTGGTATCTCGGCTGAGGCCGTTTTCAGGAGAGACGCAATATGCAGAACATTGTAGAAAATACCGCAGCAACGGTGATGGCCAGCACGGTTTTTCCAGCACTGGTGGAAGCCGATCCCGACCTTCCCGACTGCTACCGGTGGCTGGCGGCGTCAACCCCGGACCTGGGCAGGCTGCTGCTGCAGGCGGGCGCTGTCCTGCTCAGGGGGCTGCCGCTACAGGATGCGGAAGACTTCAGGCGGGCGGTGGCGGCGATGGCGCCGGAATTGCGCGATTATTCCGGCGGCACTTCGCCGCGCAGCCAGGTGGCCGACGGCGTGTATACCTCGACCGAATATCCGAAACACCTGGAGATCCCGCTCCACAACGAGATGTCCTACGCCAGCCGCTGGCCGCAGAGGTTGTATTTTTTCTGCAATACGCCGCCGGACAGCGGCGGCGAAACTCCGGTTGCCGATTCCAGGAAAATCCTGGCCGCGATGCCAGCCGATATCGCCTCGGAGTTCGAGCGCCGCCAACTGATGTATGTGCGCAACCTGGCCTCGGCCGAATCCAGGTACAACTCCTGGACCAAGGTTTTTCTCACCGGCGACAAGGCCAGGGTGGAAGCGTATTGCCGCGACATGGACATCGGTTTTGAATGGCAGGCGAACGGCGGCCTGCGCATCAGCGAAATCCGGCCGGCCTTGCGCACCCATCCGGTCACTGGCGAAGCTGTCTGGTTCAACCAGGCGCACCTGTTCCACGCCTCCAACACGCCGCTGGCGAGCAACCTCAGCGCGCAGATCGAGAGCGGCTTGCCGATGGCGGCCTATTACGGCGACGGCGGCCGCATAGCCAACGATACGCTGGCGGCCGTGCGCGAAGTCCTGCGTGGCGCCAGGACCCCGTTCCGCTGGCAGAGAGGCGATTTGCTGGTGGTCGACAACGTTTTGGCGGCCCATGGCCGCATGCCGTTCGACGGCCAGCGCCAGATACTGGTCGCCATGTCATGAAGCCGGCAGCCGGACCGGGCATTCCTTTTCAACTTCGCAATCCAGGGAAACCATGAATATTTCAAGCACCAAGCAAGAACCGCTTGCAGACTGGATCAGGCAGCACCGCAAGCAGACCGATGAAGCGCTATGGGCGGATGGCTACGTCCTGTTCCGCGGCTTCGAGGTCGGCGGGCTCGAGGGCTTCGAGCGCTGCGCGGAATCGGCCTGCGACACGCTCTACAAGCACTATGGCGACCTGCCGCTGGCCAGCGCCAGCGAGAATGTCTATTTTGCGACGCCTTACCCCAAGCATCTCGAGATCCAGTTCCATAACGAGGCTTCGCACACCAGCAGTTGGCCATCCCGGCAGCTGTTCTATTGCCTGCAGCCGGCGCCCGAAGGCGGCGAGTGGACCTTGTCCGACGGCCGCCTGGTGGCCAGCAAGCTGCCGGCGGCCATGCTGGACCGTTTCCGCCAGCAAGGGCTGGTCTACCGGCGCCGCTTCATCCGCGGGCTGGATGCATCGTGGGAACAGTTCTTCAAGGTCGACAGCCTGCAGCAGCTGAAGCAGAAGGTTGCCGCCAGCGGACATGAGATCGACGCGCCGTCCGAGAATGACGTTACGGTGTCGTACCGCACCAAGGCCCTGCTGCAAATCCCGGAACGCGGCACGGAATCGTGGTTCAACCAGATCCTGCTGCATCATCCCGATGCCTTGCCGCCGGAGGTGGATGCCTTGTTGAGCAAGCACTTCAGCCGCGAAAAGTTTCCGCGCACGGTGTTTTTCGGCGACGGCAGCAGCATCCCGCCGGACTGGATCAAGACCATCGATACGGTGCTCAACGAATGTTCGGTGCGGATCCAGACCCAGGCCAACGACGTGCTGCTGGTCAACAACCTGCTGCTGGCGCACGGACGCCGGCCGTATTCGGGCAACCGCCAGATACGGGTAGCGCTGGGCGACATGCGTGCGCACGGAGCGCTTTGAACGCAGCGGCCAACACAATCTTCAACATATTTCAGCAGGAGGCAGGATGATCAAGCGCCAGCATATAGTGAGCGATTTTTTCGGGGAAGCCGAAGCCATGCGCACGGCCTTTGATACGCGCGTCAAGGATTCGTACAAACAGACCGTCAACTGGCAGTATTTCTGCGCGCCGCAGATGTACACCTACCTGCGCACCGTGCCGCAGCAAGTGATTCCGGAACCGCTGTTGGGCCGCTTCATGCAGCACATGAGGCAGTGGTGCATAGACAACCTTGGCCTGATCCCCACCGGCGCACCCAATCTGCACCTGATGGTCAACGGCTGCACGTTGGGGCTGCACAGCGATTTCCACAACGGCACCTGGGGTTTCGTCTATTCGCTGACGCGCTGGCAGAGCCGGAAATTTTCCGGCGGCGAGACGCTGCTGATGCGGGACGGCGTGCCGAGCTACAAGAAACACCATGTCCACGGCGAGGTGCTGTATGAACTGGTGCCGGCCCATTTCAACCAGCTGCTGCTGTTCGACGACCGCATCGTGCACGGCACCCAGACCATCGAAGGCAGCATGGATCCGATCGAAGGACGCATCGCGCTGGTCGGCCACCTGCGCGCCACTTCGCCGCTGGTGACCGGTCCGCTGGACGCCGCCGCGGCGCGCAAGGTGGTCCTGGATTGCCAGCGCCGGCTGGGCGAGCAGCTCAGGGAGCACAAGGATGTGCAGGGCACGATCACCTTCAGGCTCGCGGTGACTGCGTCCGGCGCGGTCGAATCGGTTGCGGTGCTGACCGACAACCTGGTGACGGCGCTGGCCGGCTACGATGCTTCCGCCGAGGTGACGGCGGTCAAAGCCATGGTGCAACAGGCGGTAGCCGAACTGGTGTTTCCTTCGTCCAGCGGCAAGTCGTCGGTAGTGGCCGCGGTGCTGGTGCCGCTGCCGGACTTCCGGCCGATCGAAATCGTGGTGCCGCACGCCGGCCGTCCCGCCAGGCTGCAGGAATCGTTCAAGGCGCGCCTTAAGGACAGCGAAGCGCTCGGTTTCGTGGTCGACCTGGAAGGCGATACGTTTGCCGTGCGCGAACCCATCGCCGGCACCATCCGCATCGAGGCCAGCCGCATCGTGGCTGCATTCGATCCGCCGATGTGGGTGCCTTCCCAGCGCGACCAGTTCCAGGCGGCGCTGAGCGAAAACCTGGAATTCCTGGCGAAATACGGCGGCTGAACACGGCATCGTTGCTCAACTGGCGGTGGCACAAAATTAATATTGCAACATGGAAATATTGTGCTAATCTCAATCATGCAAGCGTATCAATCTTCTGGAGGAGCCCGTTGAAACGGGCCTGGTTTCCGAGTTGTCCCTGGTAGTTCCGAGGCAAGGGGAGCGACGATGAAAAAGCTGGGATTGGCCGACCTGATACGTCCATTGGCGGTAGATACCTTCATGGCGCGCTACTGGCAAAAGAAACCGTATGTGTGCCACGGTTCCCCGCAACGCTTCGCCGACATCGCCGCCATCCCGGAGCTGTCCAGCATCGATGCGCTGCTGGAAGCCTGGCGCGGCGACGCCGACGCCTGGGCCCCGCGCGACACCAAAAACCCGCTGATCAACGCCACCGCGCGGCAATTGCCGGCTTTTTATGAAAGCGGCTACACGCTGTACCTGAGCAAGGTGGAAGACCATGTGCCGGCGCTGGAGCCGATTGCGCGTGCGCTGGAGCGCGACCTCGGGCTGCGCCAGGACGATGTCTATTTCGAGGCGTTCATTTCGCAAGGCACCGGTTCGACCTTCCATTTCGATCCGAACGTCACCATCAACATCCAGCTGATCGGCAGCAAGCAGTGGAGCGTCGCCGCCAACCAGCATGTGGTCAATCCGCACGTCGGCTGGTCTTCCGGCGCGGCGGTCAACGAACACATGCAGCGCTATGCGCGCCAGCCGTTCCCGACCCGCATGCCGTCCAGCTGCAAGAGTTTCGAAGCCAAACCCGGCACCCTGGTGTACCTGCATCCGGGCTACTGGCATTGCACCCTCAACCACGAACCGTCGCTGTCCCTGCTGTTCACCATCAACCCGCCGTCCTGGACCGACCTGCTGATGGAAGAAATCAAGGAGCGCATGCTGAAGCACGACGCCGGCCGCGAGCTGGCCTTCGGCCTCGGTTCCACTGCGGGGCAGGAAGAAAAACGGCAGCGCCTGCAAAGCCTGATCGACGCCACCGGCGAGGCCGTGGCGACGCTCTCCGCCACGGCTTTGCTGGCCGACTGGGGCGGCACGTTTACCGCCTCGTTCGAGCGTAATCCGCAGATCGAATTCGAGATCGACAGCAGCCGCACCGACGATATGCTGGTCATGAAAGCGGGCCGCAGGCGCGAGCGCAGCATCCTGGCGCCTGACGCCCGGCAAGTGCTGCAATGGATAAGCGCGCGCAAAAAACCTTTCCACGGCCACCATGCGGTGCAGGCGCTGGGTGCGGTGGCGACGGCGCGCATAGGGGAGATACTGGAAGAGTTTGCCGAGATCGGCCTGATCCTGCGCAAGGATAATAGTTGATAAAAAAATATTCCTCCTGACCCATCCTGAACTTCCGAAGATCAAATAGCCCGAAAAATGAAAGCTATTTGCAAGCTTCGGAAGAGTATTGTCGACCGAAAATAATCATAATCAGGGAGACAATCGGCATGAAGACATTGTTTGCACTTCTTCTACTGGCGGCCATGGCGACCGCCGGCGCCCAGGAAAAGATCGTCATCGGACAGTCCGTGGAGCTGTCGGGCGAAGCCACCGGCAAGGAAAACATGGAGGGCGCGCTGGCTTACTTCGGCTCGGTCAATGCGCAGGGCGGGGTGCATGGGCGGACGATCGAGCTGAAATCCTATGACGACCAGCGCAAGCCGGAAACCACCAGGCTCAATACCGAGAAGCTCCTGAAGCAGGATAATGCGCTGGCGCTGTTCGGCTATCGCAGCACGCCGACGGTGGAAGCTGTCCTGCCCTTGCTGCAGGCGGAAAAAGTACCGCTGATCGCACCATTCTCCGGCGGCCAGAGCCTGCACCAGCCATTCAATCCCTACCTGTTCAACCTGCGCGCCAGCTACCAGGACGAAACCGCAAAAATGGTCGAACTGTTCAGTTCCCTGGCGATCCGCAAGGTGGCGATCCTGTACCAGGACGACAGCTTTGGCCGCGACGGGCTGGCCGGCTTTGAACGCAACCTGGCGGCGCACAAGCTGAACGCCGTGGTGACCGCGAGCTACGACCGCAAGGACCTGAAAATCGACAAGGCGGTCGACGCCATCATCGCGAGCAATCCGCAGGCCGTGCTGATGGCTTGCACGCCGTCGGCCTGTGCCGATTTTGTCAAGCAGGTCCACAAGAAGGGATTCCATCCTGCCTTCATGATGCTTTCCAATGTCAGCTCCGATAGCTTTTTCGAATCACTGGGCGAAGACGGCCGCGGGGTGAGCGTAATGCAGGTGATGCCGTACCCGAAGAATTTCGACGCCAGCGTGACGCGCGAATTCCAGAGCGTCCTGAAGGCCATGCCCAAGCCTCCGCCATCTTCTTATTCGACATTCGAAGGTTTTGTGGCGGCCAAGCTGCTGACTGAGGGGCTGCGCCGCGCCGGCCCCAATCCGACCAGGCAGAAACTGATGGCGGCGCTGGAAACCATGCGCGATTTCGACTTGGGCGGAGTGCGGGTATCCTACACACCGAGCAATCATGACGGTTCGAAATTCGTGGAAATGATCATGATCGGCAAACACGGCGCGATTTTGCGCTGAACACTGCAAGGAACAGCGTGGAAGCATTCGACGACGACCTCAGCAATTTCGAAGCGCATGGCGCCGCGCCGCTGCCCGCGGCGGGCGACCAGGGACATGTAGGCCACGACGGCGCCCGCATCTGGTACGCGACCTATGGCTCCGGGCCGCCGGTGATCCTGCTGCACGGCGGCCTCGGCCATAGCGGCAACTGGGGTTGCCAGGTTCCCGTGCTGGTCGCTTCAGGCCGTTGCGTGGTGCTGATAGACAGCCGCGGCCATGGCCGCAGCACACGCGATTCGCGGCCGTTCAGCTACGAGCTGATGGCGTCCGACGTACTGACGGTGATGAATGTCCTGCACATAAAAAAAGCGCCGCTTGTAGGCTGGAGCGACGGCGCCTGCACCGCCCTGGTGCTGGCCATGAAAGCGCCGACACGCGTCGGCGGCGTGTTTTTCTTTGGCTGCAACATGGATCCCGGCGGCGCCAAGGAATTCAAGCCGACGCCTGTCATCGACCGCTGTTTCAGCCGGCACGCCAAAGACTATGCCCAGCTGTCGGCCACGCCGGATCAATTTTCCGCGTTTGCCGAGGCGGTGGGGCTGATGATGAAGACGCAACCCAATTATTCGGCGCGCGACCTGGCCGAGATCAAAGTGCCGGTAGTGATCGTGCAAAGCGAACATGACGAATTCATCAAGGCCGAACATGCGGAGTACCTGAGCCGCAGCATTCCGGGTGCGGAGTTGATCCTGATGCCTGGCGTGAGCCATTTTGCGCCGCTGCAGCGGCCGCGGCAATTCAATGGTGTAATGCAGGCTTTCCTAGACAAGGTCGGCGCACTCCAGGAGCGATGACGATGCAGCAATCCAACTACTTGTTCTTCACCACCGGCTGCGAGCAGGCGCTGGCGTTCTACACCGAGTGCGGGCTGGGCCAGGTGGTCGAAGTCTTGCGCCACGGCGCTGGCGGCATCCCCTTGAAGAACGAGGCGATGCGCGGCAAGATTATGCATTCGAGATTCGAAGGACCGGGCGTCCTGTTTTATGCTTCAGACAACGACGACGCGGAACCCATGCGCGGTTCGGCGCACATCCTGATGACCGACAGCCGCGAGCAGACGGACCAGCTGTTCGAGCGTCTGGGGCAAGGCGCAAACATCACCACGCCGCTTGCCGTCCAGCCCTGGGGCGACTACTTCGGCAAGCTGACGGACCGTTTCGGCGTGCAATGGATGCTCAACTGTTCCGTCTAGGAATTCAGTAATTGCCTCAGCGTCGCCACCGTATAGTCGATTTCCTGGATGGTGGTGTAGCGTCCCAGTGAAAAGCGGATCGCGCTGCGCGCCAGCGCATCGGGCCGTCCCAGGCTCGACAGCACATAGGATGGGGCGGCGTTGGCCGAGTTGCAGGCGGAACCGGCAGAGACTGCGATATCGAGCAGCTGCGCCGCGATAGGCGTGCTGCCGGGAATTTCAAAACTCAGGTTCAGGTTGTGCGGAACGCGTTGCCGGCGATCGCCGTTGAGCACCACCCCGGGGCAATCGCGCAAGCCATCCCACAAGCGCTCCTGCAAGCTTCTTATCCTTGCATTTTCACTCTCCAGCAGCTTGGCGGCCAGGCTGAATGCTTCGCCCATGCCGACGATCTGGTGGGTAGCCAGGGTGCCGGAACGCATGCCGTTCTCATGGCCGCCGCCGTCGATCTGCGCTTCCAGCTTCAGCGACGGATCGTGGCGCACGAACAGCGCGCCTATCCCTTTCGGACCGTAGATCTTGTGGGCGCTGAACGACATCAGGTTGACTTTCAGGCTGCGCAGGTCGATGGCGACCTTGCCGGCTGCTTGCGCGGCGTCGACGTGGAACACGATATCGCGCCCGGCGCAAATCTCTCCCAGCTCGGCAACCGGCTGGATCACGCCGATCTCGTTGTTGACCATCATGACGGAAGCGATGATGGTGTCGCTGCGCAGCGCCGCCTTGAATGCTTCCAGGTCGACCAGGCCGTTCGGCTGCGGCGCCAGGTAAGTCACTTCGAAACCTTCGCGTTCCAGCGTGCGCATGGTGTCCAGCACCGCCTTGTGCTCGGTGCTCATGGTCACCAGGTGGCGTCCGCGGCCGCGCTCGCGCAAGACATGGGCGGCGCCTTTCAGCGCCAGGTTGTTCGATTCGGTGGCGCCGGAGGTCCAGACGATCTCGCTGGCCTGTGCTCCCACCAGCGCGGCTACCTGCCGGCGCGCCTGTTCTACCGCCGCCCTGGCTTCCCAGCCGAACGCATGCGAACTGCTGGCCGGATTGCCGAATTTCTCCGTCAGGTATTCGCACATCTTGACGGCTACCGCCGGATCGACCGGCGTGGTGGCTGAATAATCGAGATAGATGGGGAGCTGCAGCGTGGCTGCCGCGTGGGATTTGTCGGGTACTACGGTGGTACAGGCAGCAGTCATGATGGGAAATCCTGGAATGGCACGAGCGATACTTTACGCCGAAACCGTTATTTGAAAAACAAATATTACTTCATTTTGATATGTGTTTTTTGATTTCGCGATGCCTGAAAGCCAGCATCCACGTGGATTATTTTTGCATTTGCTTATGCGAAATGATTATACTCAAATCGAATACATACAATCATATAATCCGATAAACGTATATAGCGAATCTCTATGGACCTGAACCAGCTGGAAGCATTCTCGGCAGTCATGACGATCGGCAGCGTGACCGGCGCCGGGCGCAGCCTGGGGCGTTCGCAGCCGGCCGTCAGCAAGGCGCTGCAGGACCTGGAAAGCGAACTCGGTTATGCCTTGTTCGATCGCAACGGACCGCGTGTTACACCTACCGACAAGGCTTTCCTGCTGTATGAGGAAGTCGAGCGTTCACTGGTCGGCTTGCGCACGATACGGGAGCGGGCGTTGGAGATCGGCCGCGACGAACAGCAGCCGATCCACCTGGTGGCGACCCCGGCGCTGGCTTCGACGATCGCGCCGATGGCCTTGAAGCTGGTGGAATCCCAGGGCTTGCCCGAACACATCCATTTGCGCAGCGCTTCCGCCGAACAGGTAGTGCATTCCGTGCTGCACCGGACCGTCAACCTGGGCCTGACCAGCTTGCCGGTCGCCCATCGCGGGCTGGACCTGCACTGGATAGGCGAGGCGCCTTGTGTAGCGGTAGTGCGCGCCGACAGCGCGCTTGCCGATTGCGAAGTAGTCACCGCCGACATGCTGCGCGCCCAGCGGATCATCACGATGTCGAACCGCTACCGGCTGCGCCAGCGCATCGACAGCGCGCTCGGCAACGGCGGCGCGCTGGACGTGGCGATAGAAACCAACACCTCGTTCAACGCCATCATGGCCGCCCATGCCGGCCTGGGCGTGGCCCTGGTGGAGCCGATGACCGCGCTCGGCATGCCGATCAGCGGGCTGGCGGTGAAGCCGCTGGCGGTGAACATCCCGTTTTATTTCGGCGTCGTCACTCCTTACGGCAAGCCGATCGATGGCGTGACCCAGGCCTTGATCGCTGCGCTGGAGAGCGCCGCCAGGAATATCCTGCACGGCTTCGTCAAGCGTGACGCCGGCCAGCACGACGATTTGCTGTAAGCAGCTCGATTAACCCGTACCGATCATGCATACCCCAATGGACAAGCGACAACCGACATCAGCCCAGGAAGCCGGACTGGCGGCGCTGGAAGCGCGATTGCAGCAGGACCTGGCCTGGCTCGACCTGCCGGCCAAGTCCTGGGTGCCGCCCTTGGTGCGCGATGGCCAGCCAGTGCTGGAGGTAGCCGTCATCGGCGGCGGCCAGGCTGGCATGGCGGCTGCGGCATCGCTGAACCACCTGGGGATAGGCGCAGTGATCTTCGACCAGTCGCCGGCCGGCTTCGAAGGACCGTGGGCGACCACGGCGCGCATGGAAACCCTGCGCTCGCCGAAAAAACTCACCGGCCCGGCGCTGGGTTTTGCCGGGCTGACTTTCCGGGCCTGGCATGAGGCCCAGTTCGGGCTGGCGGCGTGGGAGGAACTGGACAAGATTCCGCGCCTGCAATGGATGGATTACCTGCGCTGGTACCGGCGCGTGCTGGCGCTCGATGTACGCAACGAACATCGCATCGAAGCCATACTGCCGCGCGCCGACGGCGTGGTGGAACTGCGCATTGCCGCTCCTGGCGGCGTCTCTACTGTACTGGCGCGGCGCGTGGTGCTGGCCACCGGGCGCGACGGCCTGGGCGGGGCTTACCTGCCGCAGCTGGCGTTGGATTTGCCGCGCCAGCGCTGGGCGCATTCTGCCGATGACCTGGATTACGCCACGCTGGCCGGCCTGCGCGTAGGCGTGATCGGCGCCGGCGCGTCCGCCATGGACAGCGCCGCCACCGCGCTGGAGGCGGGCGCCGCCAGGGTCGACCTGCTGATACGGCGGCGCGAACTGCCGCGCGTCAACAAGGGCAAGGGCGCCGGTAATCCGGGACTGACCAGCGGCCACCTGTATTTGCCGGATGAATGGAAATGGCGCATCCGCCACTACATCAATATCCAGCAGACGCCACCGCCCAGCGCCAGCGTGCAAAGGGTGTCCGCCTTTCCCAATGCGCGCTTCATCTTTGGCGCCGGCATCAGCCATGTCGCCGCCGGCGAAGCAGGGATGCAGGTGACGACTGCGCGCGGTGTATTCGATCTGGATTTCCTGATTTTTTCCACCGGCTTTCGCGTCGACTGGACCGCGCGTCCCGAATTCGCCGTCATCGCGCCGCACATCCGCAACTGGAGCGAGCGCTATACGCCGCCGCCCGGCGACGAAGATGCGGAACTGGCCGATTCTCCCGACTTGGGAACCGCCTTCGAATTCCAGCAAAAACAGGCGGGCGCCTTGCCCGGCCTGGAACGCGTCCATTGTTTCTGCTACCCGGCCGCGCTCAGCCACGGCAGCCTGTCCGGCGACATCCCGGCGATCAGCGACGGCGCGCAGCGGCTGGCGCAGGGCATCGCCGCCTTGCTGTATCGTGAAAACATCGATGCCCATTACCTGAACATCCAGCAGTACGACGAACCGGAACTGCTGGGCGATGAATGGACCGCGGCCGAACCGACGCCGGAGGAACGGCGATGAGCGGAGCGATCTTGCGCAGCGTGCTGCAGGCGCTGATGGTGGTGCTGCTGATGACGGTGATCGTGTTTTTCGGCTTGCACATGATCGGCAACCCGGTCGATATCCTGATCGGCCAGGACGTCGACCAGGTCGACCGCCTGCGCATCATCCACCAGCTCGGCCTGGACCAGCCGATCTGGCGCCAGTACCTGAGTTTCCTCAACGGCGCGCTGCACGGCAACCTGGGCAACAGCTTCGTCTATAACGAACCGGCCATCATGCTGATTTTCCAGCGCCTGCCGGCGACCCTGGAACTGGCGTTCGCGGCGCTGATCCTGGCGATACTGGTTGGCATTCCGCTCGGCCTGCTGGCTGGCCTGTTTCCCGACCATCCTTTATCGAAGATGGTGATGACCGGCAGCATCCTCGGCTTTTCCTTGCCGACCTTCTGGATCGGCCTGATGCTGATCATGGCCTTCAGCGTCTCATTGGGCTGGCTGCCTTCCGGCGGGCGCGGCGCCACGGCGACATTGTTCGGGGTCAAATGGTCTTGGCTGACGGCCGACGGCTGGCGTCACCTGATCCTGCCGGCGCTGAACCTGTCGCTGTTCAAGATTTCACTGGTGATCCGCCTGACGCGCGCCAATGTGCGCGAGGTGCTGCCGATGGATTTTGTCAAGTTCGCCCGCGCCAAGGGTCTGTCGCCGCTGCGCGTAGTGCTGATGTACGTGCTGCGCAACACCATGATCCCGCTGGTGACCGTGCTCGGCCTGGAGCTGGGGTCGACCATTGCCTTCGCCGTAGTGACCGAGAGCATCTTCGCCTGGCCCGGCGCCGGCAAGCTGATCCTGGACAGCATCAACGCGCTCGACCGGCCGGTGATCGTGGCGTACATGATGGTGATCGTCTGCCTGTTCGTCACCCTCAACCTGCTGGTCGACGTACTGTACAAGCTGCTCGATCCGCGCGTGCGGGTGGAGCTCAAGGCATGAGCGCCGCGGGCAAGCAGGCATTGCCGGAAGCGCTGGCCGGGATACAGGCGCCGGCCGCCGCGCCGCGCCGCGAATCGCCGTGGCGCCGCGTCCTGCGCGACTTCCTGGCGTCGAAATCGGCCCTGCTGGGGCTGGCGGTGGCGCTGGTGCTGATGGTCGCGGCGCTGGCCGCGCCCTGGCTGACGCCGCAGAATCCCTACGACCTGATGCAGCTCGATGTGCTGGATGCGCGCCTGCCCCCAGGCGCCGCCAACGGCCTCGGCACGTTTACCTACTGGCTGGGCACCGACGGCCAGGGCCGCGACCTGTATTCCGGCATCCTGTACGGCCTGCGCATCAGCGTCGGCATCGGCGTCGGTTCAGCCTTGATCGCCGGCGTGATCGGCACCCTGGCCGGCCTGCTGGCGGCGTATGCCGGCGGCAAGCTCGATACGCTGCTGATGCGGCTGGCCGACCTGGTGCTGTCGTTCCCGTCGATACTGGTGTCGATGCTGATTCTGGCCTACCTGGGCAAGGGCATCTTCAATGTGATGGCGACGCTGGTGGTGCTGGAGTGGGCGTATTACGCCCGCACCGCGCGCGGCCAGGCGCTGGTCGAACGGCAAAAGGAATATGTCGAGGCGGCGCGCGGACTGGGCGTTTCCGGCTGGCGCATCATGGTGCACCATATCCTGCCGAACTGCCTGCCGCCGCTGATCGTGGTCGGCACCCTGCAGATTGCGCGCGCCATCATGCTGGAAGCGACGCTCAGTTTTCTCGGCCTGGGCGTACCCATCACCCAGCCCTCGCTGGGGCTGCTGATCGCCAACGGCTACCAGTACATGCTGGCGGGTGAATACTGGATCAGCTTTTATCCCGGCATCGCCTTGCTGATCGTGATCGTCGCTATCAACCTGGTGGGCGACCGCCTGCGCGACGTGATGAATCCGAGGTGGCAGAAATGAGCACGCCGCCGACCCTGGAAGTGCGCAAGCTGCGCACCCATTTTTTTACCCGCGAAGGCGTGCTGCCGGCGGTCGACGATGTGTCGCTGCGGCTGGAGCGCGGCCAGATACTCGGACTGGTGGGCGAATCGGGTTCGGGCAAGACCGTCACCGGTTTCTCGATACTGGGACTGCTCGATCCGCCCGGGCGCGTGGTCGGCGGCCAGATACTGTTCCAGGGGCAGGACCTGCTTGCGCTGGACAAGCGCGCCTTGCGCCAGTTGCAAGGCAACCGCATCGCGATGATTTTCCAGGACCCGATGATGACGCTCAATCCGGTGCTGCGGGTGGAAGCGCAAATGATCGACGCCGTGCTGGCGCACAGCAAGGTCGGCCGGGCCCAGGCCCGAGAACTGGCGCGCCAGACCCTGGGCATGATGGGCATAGCCAGTCCCGACGAACGGCTGCGCGCCTATCCGCACCAGTTGTCGGGCGGCATGCGGCAACGGGTAGCGATCGCCATCGCCATGCTGCACAAGCCGGACCTGATCATCGCCGACGAGCCGACCACGGCGCTGGACGTGACCATCCAGGCGCAGATCCTGTCCGAAGTGCAGAACCTGGCGCGCCTGCATGGCACGGCGCTGATCTGGATCACCCACGACCTGTCGGTGGTAGCCGGCCTGGCCGACGAGATCGCGGTCATGTACTCCGGCCGCATCGTCGAACAAGGCAAGGTGTCGGAGGTGCTGGACCGTCCTTTGCATCCTTATACGCAAGGCTTGATCGGCAGCCTGCCCAGCAACAACCGGCGCGGTCAGCGCCTGCGCCAGATTCCCGGCATGGCGCCGAACCTGTTGCACTTGCCGTCCGCCTGCGCGTTTGCCGCCCGCTGCGAACGGGCCAGCGAGCGCTGCCTGCAGCGTCCGGAAACCAGCGAGCCGGTCAGCGGCCATCTGCTGCGCTGTTTCCATCCCGCGCTGCCGGCCGCTGCGACGGAGCCGCGCCATGGATAAGCCGACGCCGCTGGTGGAAACCAGGCAAGTCAGCAAGCGTTTCGGCGAGCGCTCGCCACGCCCGTTTGAAACCATGCTGCAGGCGCGCGGCTGGATGCGGCCGGCGGCCGTGACCCAGGCGCTGGACGCGGTCGACCTGCAAGTGCTGCCGGGCGAAGTGGTCGGCCTGGTCGGCGAATCCGGCTGTGGCAAATCGACCCTGGGCCGCATCGTCAGCGGCTTGCTGGCGCCATCGGCAGGGCAGGTGCTGGTCGACGGCGCGGATCGCCACGGCTTGAGCGCGCACGGCGAACAGGAAGCCAGGCTGAAGATCCAGATGATTTTCCAGAATCCCTACGCCAGCCTGAATCCGCGGCTGCGGGTCGACCAGATCGTCGGCGAAGCGGCGCTGATCCACGCCAAGGTCGACCGCGCAGGACTGGACGACTACGTCTGCGCGCAACTGCTGCAGGCCGGCCTCGATCCACAGTTGCGCGACCGCTATCCGCACCAGTTCAGCGGCGGCCAGCGCCAGCGCATCGGTATCGCACGCGCGCTGGCGGTGCAGCCGAGGATGCTGGCGTGCGATGAAGCGGTGGCGGCGCTGGATGTATCGATCCAGGCGCAGATCCTGAACCTGTTCATGGATTTGCGCGAGCAGCTGGGATTGACTTACCTGTTCATCAGCCACGACCTGGGTGTGGTCGAGCATGTCTCGGACCGGGTGGTGATCATGTACCTGGGCCGGGTGGTCGAAGCGGCCAGCGTCGACGACTTGTTCGCGCGCCCCAACCATCCCTACACCCAGGCCTTGCTGGCTGAAGTGCCGCGGCTGCAGGCGCGCAACAAGCTGTTTACCGCGATCAAGGGCGAAATTCCCAGCCCCTTGCAGCCGCCGTCCGGCTGCCATTTCCATCCGCGCTGTCCGCATGCTATGGCGCGCTGCCGGGAAGAGGCGCCGTTATTGAAAGAAATCGCGCCGGGACAGCGCAGCGCCTGCCATTTGAACGATGCCTGACACTACGCCCTGACATTACGCAGATACACACCAACCGAGGATGATGCAGATGAAAAATACGCTCCTTTCCAGCTTGCTGGCCTTAGCCCTGCTGGGCGCGGCCGCCAGCCAGGCCCAGACGCTGAATGTCGCCTTCGCCGACCCCTTGTCGTCGCTCGATCCGCAACTCAACAACCACGCCGGCGACCGCTCGGTCGACCTGCATTTCTGGGACCTGCTGGTCGAGAACAACTACAACAAGCTGCAGCCGGGCCTGGCTGCGAGCTGGAAGAATGTCGATCCCAAGACCTGGGAATTCAAGCTGCGCAACAACGTCAAATGGCAGGACGGCACGCCGTTTACCGCCGCCGACGTGATTTTCTCCTACCAGCGTGCACGCAGCGTGCCGGGCAGCGTGGCGACTTTCGCCGGTTACCTGCGCACGGTCGAATCGGTGAGCGCCAAGGATCCGCTGACGCTGGTCATCAAGACCAATATCCCGAATCCGGACCTGCCGCTGAACCTGGCTTCGGTGCATATCGTCAGCAAGCATGTGGGTGAAAAATCCAGCACTGAAAACTACAACAGCGGCGCCGCGGTAGTCGGCACCGGGCCCTACAAATTCGTCGCCTATACGCCGGGCGACCGCGTCGTCATGGAACGCAGCAACGACTATTGGGGCGCCAAGCCTGTATGGGAAAAGGTCAATTACCGCTACATCAACAACGCCGCCGCCCGCACCGCGGCGTTGCTGTCCGGCGATGTCGACGTGATCGACAAGGTCTCGGTATCCGACCTGGCACGGCTCAAGCAGTCGCCCAACGTCAAGGTTTTCCCATACAACGGCTTGCGCGTGCTGTTGCTGCAGCCGAGTTTCCACCAGGGCGCCAGCCAGTACATCACCGATAACAGCGGCAAGCCGCTGGAAAAAAATCCGCTGCTCGATGTCCGCGTGCGCCAGGCCTTGTCGCTGGCGATCAACCGCAAGGCGCTGGTCGACCGCATCCTGCAAGGCGCGGCTACCGAAGCCAACCAATGGATGCCGGCCGATACCTTCGGCTACAACCCGGACATCAAGAATATTCCCAACGATGTCAGCCAGGCCAAGAAACTGCTGGCCGACGCCGGTTTTCCGCAAGGCTTCAAGCTGACCATCCATGTGCCTAACGACCGTTATCCGCAGGCGCCGGAAACCGCCCAGGCGGTGGCCCAGTTCTGGACCCGCATCGGCGTCAAGACCCAGGTCGAGGTGGTGCCTTGGGCGTCTTATTCGGCGCGCGCCAACAAGAACGAATTCGCGGTCAGCATGTTGGCGTGGGGCAACGGCACCGGCGAAGCCAGTTATGCGCTGGTGAATGTGCTGGCGACGGTGGACGCCAAGAAAGGCCTGGGTGCATCGAACTGGGGGCACTACAGCAATCCCGCGGTGGACAAGGCGCTGGCCGATTCGACCGCCGAATTCGACGCCGCCAAGCGTGAAGCGATCCTGCGCCAGTCGGCCAAGGTTGTTTCCGACGATGCCGGGGTGATCCCGCTGTATCACTACCAGAATATCTGGGCCGCCAAAAAAGGCTTGAAAGTGACGCCGGTCAGCAGCGACCGCACCACGGCCATGATGGTGACCCAGGATGGCAAGAAATAAGATGCCAGGCCGATTGTTGCGGCATGCCGGGGAGGGCAGCGATGGCAATCCTTGAGATCAGCGTCGATCCTGTCGACAGCCTGATCGATGTAGAACGCCGCATCGTGGTGCGCGGCGCGGCTCCCGGCGAGCTGGTGGAAATAGGCAGCCGTACGCTGCGCGCCGGCGTCGCCTGGTCCAGCCGGGCCCGCTTTGCGGCGGACGCCCAAGGGCAGGTGGACCTGACGCAGGCGGCGGCGGTTGACGGCGCCTATGCAGGCATCTCGCCGATGGGACTGCTATGGTCGCAGACGCCGCAGCAGGCCGGCCAGCGTGAAGTGTTCAACGCCAGCGTGCAGGAACCGCTGCTTACCGAACTGACCGCCAGCGCTACCGGCGGCAGCGCCTCCGCGCAGCTGGTGCAACGCCTGTGCGGGGCCGGCGTGACGCGCAGGGTTGTACGCGAGCAGGGCCTGGTCGGCACGCTGTTCCTGCCGGCCGGCGCCGGCCCGCATCCTGCTGTAATGGTGCTCAACGGCTCCGGCGGCGGCATCAACGAGGCGCGCGCCGCGCTGTATGCTTCGCGCGGGTATGCCGCGCTGGCGCTGGCGTATTTCAAGGCGCCAGGCCTGCCGGACTATATCTCCAACACGCCCTTGGAATATTTCCAGGCCGGCCTCGGCTGGATGCGGCGCGAACTCAAGCCGCAGGCGGATTTTGTTGCCCTCAGCGGCCAGTCGCGCGGCGGCGAGCTGGTGCTGCTGCTTGGCGCCACCTTCCCGCAGCAGGTGTCGGCGCTGCTGGCTTATGTACCGAGCGCGCTGGTGCACAGCGCGCAAAACGCTGCCGATCCGGCCATCGGGCGCGAAGGGCCGACCTGGCTGCTGAACGGCCAGCCGCTGCCGCATCAGTGGCAAAACAACCGCACGGCCAGCTGGCAGCCGTTCGACCAGGGGCCGCCACCGCACCGGCACGCGCTGGCGATGCTGACCGCCCTGCAAGACCCGGATGCAGTAGAGCGGGCGCGCATTCAAGTGGAAAAAATCCAGGCCCCGGTATTGCTGCTGTCGGCCAGCGACGACGGCTCCTGGCCGTCCAGCCTGTATTCCAGGATGGTCAGCGACAAGTTGCAGGAAGCCGGCCATCCGTATCCGGTCAAATGGCAGGACTATCAAGATGCGGGCCACGCGATCCTGTTCCCGTATGTTCCGACCACCCAGCTCAGCTACGCCCATCCGGTATCCGGACGCATCAGCACCGGCGGCGGCCAGCCGGCAGCCAACGCCAACGCCGACCGCCATTCCTGGCAGCAGGCGCTGGCTTTCCTGCGGCAGGCTGTTGCGGTACACATATCCAGAAAGGAATCCTCATGACGACCCAAACCCATGACCTCGGACACGATGTCATCGACCAGCTGACCGGCCTGCAGCCGGGTGGCGGCACTTATGCCTTGCGCCACCTGCGCGAGAAAGTCGCCGCCGCCACCCAGGGCAGCTACGACACCCTGTTCGATCCGGCCCTGGCCGGCATCGGCCTGGACGAACGCCTGCTGGTGGCGTTGTATGCCTGCCGGCTGAGCGCCGCGCACGATCTGGCGGCGCATTACCGGCAGCGGCTGGAAGCGCTGGCAGTCGATACCGGGCAGCTGGAGGTCGCCGCGCAAGGCGCGCCGGAACAATTGCCGGCCGGCCGCCTGCGCGCCATGCTGAGTTATACGCGGGCCCTGACGCAGCGCCCGGTCGAGGGCGACAGACAAGCCTTGCACAGCTTGCCCGCCGCCGGCATCGGCACGCCGGCCGTGGTGGCGCTGTCGCAGCTGATTGCTTTCATCTCGTACCAGGTGCGGGTAGTCGCCGGCCTCAAGGCGATCGAACTGGCCGGCTCATCGGCAGGCAAGGAGACAGCATGAGCAACATCATCAAATCGCACGGCTTCACCAACGAAGTTTTGGAGTGGAGCGCATGGCTGGATGTGATCGACATCGACCACGCCACCGCAGACCAGATCAAGGTGCTGGAAGAAAGCCATCCCAAGGCCAAGGTGTCGGACTATTACCTGTTCCTCGGTCATCAGCCGGACATCCTGCGCCAGCGTTCGGCGGCTTTCAACGCCATCATGTATGCGCCGGGCGGCATGTCGCGCGCCGAGCGGGAACTGGGCGCGATGGTGGTGTCGCGCATCAACGGCTGCGTATATTGCGCCTCGGTGCACGCCCAGCGCTTCGAGCAGCTGGCCAAGCGCAACGACACCGTGCAGCAGGTGTTCGACGATCCCTACC
>NZ_JAQGLV010000271.1 GCF_028292705.1 Collimonas fungivorans
AGCACCTGGTCGACGATCTGGTCCAGCGGACTATCGGCATGGGCGGCGACCGTCTCGGCCAGCAGCGGCGCGTAGTCCGCCTGCTGCACCGCTTTCAGGATCAGCGAAGGATTGGTGGTGGCGTCGCGCGGCTTGAATTGCGCCAGCTGCTTGAAATTGCCTGTGTCTGCTACTACCGTCGTGTATTGCTTGAGCTGGTCCAGCTGATTCATGTCTGTCCTTGTGTGTAGGGAATGCAATAGGAATGCAAAGATTGGTTAAAGTTCAGCCGTAGGTTCAGCCATGTAAAGCGTGCGCTGCCGCGAACAGGCCGCGGAATTTCCGGTAACGCTCTTGCAGCATCTCCTGCTGCCCGGCGACCGGCACGAAGCGCGCCTTGACCGGCATGCCGAGCCCTGGCAGATCGCGGCCGCGCCCATATGCCAGGAAACCCAGCTTGGCGGCGCCGATGCAGGCGCTGAGCTCGCTGCCGGACAAGGTGCAGATTTCCCGGTCGAGGATGTTCGATAGCAGTTGCGCCCAATAATTGCTGCGGGCGCCGCCGCCGACCAGCGAGCATGTGCTTACCTCGGCGCCCGCCGACTGCACCGCGGCCATCGCATCGAGCAGGCCGAAACCGACGCCTTCCAGCACGGCGTAACCGAGCATCGCCGGCGTCGTCTCATAAGCAAGATTCATGAAACCGCCGCGCAGCAGCGGATCATTGTGCGGGGTGCGCTCGCCAGCCAGATAAGGCAGGAACAAGGGCGTCGCCGCAGGAATCGGCTGGCTCAGCGGCACCCGCTCCTGCGCCAGCTGCAGCAGGGCCTGCTCATTGACCTGTCCCAGCAATTGGGTGACCCAGCGCAGGCAGCTGGCGCCGGCCAGCATCGCGCCCATGGTGTACCAGCGCTGCGGCAGCGCGTGGCAGAAACTGTGCACCGCGCTGGCCGGATTGCCGGCCACATGGTCGGTAATCGCGACCACGGCGGCGCTGGTGCCCAGCGTGACAAACGCCTGGCCGGCCTCGATCGCGCCGATGCCGACCGCCGATACCGGATTGTCGCCGCCGCCGCCGGCCACCAGCACCGGCGCCTGCAGCGCCAGCTGCGACGCCGCGCCGGCGCACAGGTCGGCCACAGCCGCGGAGCCTTCCACCAGGCGCGGCATTTGACGCAATTCAAGTCCGGTAGCTTGCAGCATGGGTTCGAACCAGTCGCGCCGGCGCACATCCAGCCATAGCGTGCCGGCGGCGTCGGAGACATCGCTGATGCGCTCGCCGGTCAGCCGCAGACGCAGGTAATCCTTGGGCGACAGCACGCAGGAAATCTGGCCGAATACCTGCGGCTCATGTTCGCGCAGCCACAGCAGCTTGGGCGCGGTCAGTCCCGCCATCGGCAAGCTGCCGGTGATATCGGCGAAGTCGGGATGTTCGCGCTCCAGCAATTGCGCTTGCGCCAGCGCGCGCGAATCGTCCCAGAGAATCGCCGGGCGCAGCACCTGGTCGTTCTGGTCCAGCAGCACTGCTCCATGCATCTGTCCCGACAAGCCTATGCAGCGCACCCTGGCGTAGGCATCCGGCTGCTGCTGCCGCAATTGATGCAGGCCTGCCAGGCAGGCTTGCCACCAGTCTTCCGGATTCTGTTCAGACCAGCCTGCCTGCGGCCGCGAGATGGTCAGGCGAACACCCGTGTGCGCCAGCACGGTGCCGCTTTCATCCAGCAAGACTGCTTTCAGTTCCGACGTGCCGAGATCTATCCCGAGTGATATGGGACTACCCATAGATATCCGTTTCTAGTAAAAATTATCAAAGACAGCCGCAGGAATTGCGGACGCGCAGGGTGGGCGCCAGCCGCACCGTCTGTTTCTTGCCTTCCGGCGCCTCGATCCGCTTCATCAGCAGCTTGACCGCGCGCGTGCCCAGTTCCTTGACCGGCTGCGCCATCACGGTCAGGCGCGGAATGAAAAAATCGGCCCAGTCGAAATCGTCGAAACCGACCAGCGCGATCTGCTCCGGCACGTCGACCTTGGCGTCGCGCAAGGCATGCATGGCGCCGATGGTCATCAGGTTGTTGGCCGCCATGATGGCGGTCGGCGGCACTGCCAGCGTCAGCAGCTGGCGGGTCGCCAGCCGCGCCGGTTCGCTGCTCGATTCGCCGCTGACCAGCAGCGCCGGGTCAAACCGCAGGCCGGCAGCGTCCAGCGCGGCGCGGTAACCTTCAATCCGCTCATCGGTGGTAGTCAGGCCTGGGCTGCCGGAAATCAGCGCGATGCGCTTGTGTCCGTGTTCGATCAGGTGGCTCACCAGGTCCTGCGAAGATTTCTTGTTTTCCACCCCGACCTGGTCGAAACCCTGGGCCACCAGGCGGTCCACCAGCACCGCCGGGATTTCGTTGGCGCGCAGGTATTCTAGCGCCAGGTGCTGCGGATCGGCGGACGGCGCCAGCAGGATGCCGTCGACCCGGCGGTGGTGCAGCGCCCTGACCGCGCGCAGCTCCTGCTCCGGATCGTCGCGGGTATCGACGTACAGCATCATGATGCCGTGCTTGGCGCATTCGGTTTCGATGGCGTGCACGGTTTCACTGAAATAATGGTTGGAGAGCGCGGAAATCGCCACGCCTATGGTGTTCGATGTCGAGCGCGCCAGCGAGCGCGCCAGGGTGTTGGGGATGTAGCCGAGCTCCTGGATCGCCGCTTCCACCGCACGTACGGTGGCCGGGCTCACCTTGCGGGTGCCGTTCAAGACATGCGAGACCGTCGAAGTCGAGACCTTCGCGATTCTTGCGACATCATCCATCGTAGCCAATTGTGTCCCCTTTTTTTGTGCTCTAGAACGGCGGCTGCCGACAACTCGATCCTGGCAGCCGCCTGGCTCACATCAGCGCTGGCTGGACCAGCCTTTATAAGTAGCCACATTATCATGAGTAATCAGCACCGGCGCCAGCAAAACGACCGGCTTGGCGGGACGCTTGCCGTTCAGGATGTCATAACCGATGGCGACTGCATCCTGCGCCTGCGCCCATGGGTCCTGGCTGGACGAGGCCTGGATCGAAGTGCCGGATTTCAGCGCCGCTTCGATATCCGGTGCGCCGTCGACCGAAGTGATGATGATGCCGCTGCGCTTCAGTTGCTTGGCGGCGAGGTCGCTGCCGATCGCCTGTGGATCGTTGATGGTGAACAAGCCGTCGATTTTCGGGAAACGCGTCAGGTAGCCCTGCATGGCGTTCAGGCCGCCTTCGCGCGAGCCCTTGCCGTCCTGGTCGTCGGACAGCACCTTGATGCCGGGCGCGGCGGCGAACACGGCTTTGCAGCCTTTGACGCGGTCGGTGACGGCAGTCACTTGCGGCCCGTTCTGGATAATCACGTTGCCCTTGCCGCCCAGCTTGTCGACCAGGTATTTGCAGGCCAGCTTGCCGGCCAGCTCATTGTCGGTCTGCACCGTAGCGTCGACACCCTTGGCGCCTACATCCACCGCCACCACCACGATCCCTGCCTTCTGCGCTTTCTTGATGGCCGGCTCGATGGCGACCGGGTCGGTGGCGTTCAGCAGGATCAGGTCGACCCCGGCTGAAATGAAATTGTCGATTTGCGTAAACTGCTTGCTCAGGTCATAGTCGGCCGATACCGCGGTGACCTTGACGTTGGGATTGATCTGCTGGGCTTTCGCCTTGGCGCCGTTGGCCAGCGTCACAAAATAGGGATTGCCGAGCGAACCGACGGTGATGCCCACCGCTTTCAGTTCACGCGCCTGCACCACGCCCGACATGGTCAAGGCCAGCGTCAGCGGAAGTATTGCGGCCATAGCGAATTTTTTCATCATGCTTGATCTCCTGTTGCCGGTCATATGGAAATCCGGGCGCAACGACCAGCTTGTTGCACCCGGCGGTCTATAAATATATTAAGTACGTGCGCCCGATTGCCGGTAGCGGTCCAGCGCCACCGCACCGATGATCACGATGCCCTTGATGATGTATTGCCAGATGTCGGACACGCCCAGCAGCACCAGGCCGTTGGTCAGCACCGCGATGATCAGCGCGCCGACCAGGGTGCCGCCGATGGAGCCGACGCCGC
>NZ_JAQGLV010000167.1 GCF_028292705.1 Collimonas fungivorans
GCAAGCTCGCCTAAAATAATTGCTCGGATTCAGCACCGGGGAACGCCATCGCCACTTCAAAACCTATCTGGGACATCAGCCCAGCCCTGTCCGCACGGACCCCCGTGTGGCCGGGCGACACCGCCTATAGCGCACAAGCCACCTGGGAAATCGGCGGCGGCTGCCCGGTGCATGTCAGCCGGATCACGCTTTCCACCCATACCGGCGCCCATTGCGATGCACCCAGCCATTACGATGCACAGGGCCTGTCTATCGACCAGGTCGCTCTGGATGCTTATATCGGCCCCTGCCGAATCATCCATTGCATAGGCGTTGCACTGGTCACGCCGCAGCACGTTGCTCACGCCTTGGCCAACATTCCACCGCGCGTGCTGCTGCGCACTTACGCCAGCGCGCCGCAACAGCAATGGGATCCAGCGTTTGCAGCGGTAGCGCCGGAAACCATCGCGCTGCTGGCGCAACACGGAGTGCGCCTGGTCGGCATCGATACGCCATCGCTCGATCCGCAGGAATCCAAGACCATGCTGGCGCACCACGCCGTCAGGCAGCATGGCATGGCGATACTGGAAGGCATCGTGCTCGATGCGATTGACGACGGCGACTACGAGCTGATTGCCCTACCCCTGCGCCTGGCCGGCATGGACGCCAGTCCGGTGCGGGCGGTTTTACGCCCCCTTTCACCTTCAGGAACACTCCCATGACAAACAGTAGCCGTGCAGCTTGCCAAGCCCTGGATGCAGACGATCCGCTGGCGCCGCTGCGAACCTTGTTTGACCTGCCGCCAGGCGTGATTTACCTGGACGGCAATTCGCTGGGCGCGCGCCCACACGCAGCGCTGCAGCGCGCGCAGCAAGTGATCCAGCAGGAATGGGGACACGACCTGATCCGCAGCTGGAACAAGGCCGGCTGGTTCGACCTGCCGAGCCGGCTGGGCAACAAGCTGGCGCCGCTGATCGGCGCCAGCGAAAATGAAGTGGTGGTCACGGATTCCACTTCCATCAACCTGTTCAAGCTTCTGGCCGGCGCCTTGCAGATCCAGGCCGGCAGCCGCAAGGTGATCGTCACCGAACGCGACAATTTTCCAACTGACATCTACATGGCGCAAGGCCTGACCGAATGGCTGGACCGCGGCTACCGCATCCACCTGGTCGACACGCCGCAAGAGCTTGCCACGGCGGTGAACGCGGAAACCGCGATCCTCATGCTGACCCACGTCAACTACCGCAGCGGCCACCTGCACGACATGCATGCCGTCACCCAAGCCGCGCAAGAACAAGGCGCGCTGGTGCTGTGGGACCTGGCGCATTCGGCCGGCGCCGTGCCGATCGACCTGCACGCGGCAAATGCCGACTTTGCCGTCGGCTGCACCTACAAATACCTCAACGGCGGCCCCGGCGCGCCGGCCTTTGCCTGGATCGCGCCGCGCCACCACGCGCAGTTCCGGCAACCGCTGAGCGGCTGGTGGAGCCACCAGGCGCCGTTCACCATGCAACCCGCCTTTGCGCCCGGCGAAGGCATACGCCGTGCACTGTGCGGCACCCAGCCGATCGTATCCCTGGCGATGGTGGAATGCGGGCTCGACGTCTTCGCCCAAACCGACATGCAAGCCTTGCGCCGCAAATCGCTGGCGCTGACCGACCTGTTCATCGCTCTGGTCGAAAGCCGCTGCGCCGGCCTCGGCCTGGCGCTGGTGACCCCGCGCCCGCACGAGCAACGCGGCAGCCATGTCAGTTTCACCCACGTGCACGGCTACGCCGTCATGCGCGAACTGATCGCGCACGGCGTCATCGGCGATTACCGCGAACCGCAGGTGATGCGCTTCGGCTTCACGCCGCTGTATACGCAGTTCACCGATGTATGGGATGCCGTCAGCATCCTGCGCCGGATCCTGGCTGACCAGGATTATGAAATCGATGCGCAGCAAGAAGCTGTCACCTAATTACCCAGGAGCCACGCAATGGAATGTCCTTACAAACCCAACGAATCATGGCATGGCGCAAAGATGGAGTTCGGCGAGAACATGAGTTACGGCGACTACCTGGCGCTAGACCAGGTATTGTCGGCGCAGCGGCCGCTCTCGCCCAACCACAATGAAATGCTGTTCATCATCCAGCACCAGACCAGCGAGCTGTGGATGAAGCTGATGCTGCATGAACTGCACGCGGTGCGCGCGCAGATGCGCAGCAACGACTTGTCGCCCGCCTTCAAGATGATGGCCAGGGTAGCGCGCATCATGGACCAGCTGGTGCACGCCTGGGATGTGCTGGCGACCATGACGCCGCCGGAATACACCGCGATCCGCCCCTATCTCGGCCAGTCGTCCGGTTTCCAGTCGTTCCAGTACCGGGAGATCGAATTCCTGCTGGGGAACAAGAACGCCGCCTTGTTGCAGGTGCACCAGTATTCGCCGGAATCGTATGCACGGCTGCAGGATGCCTTGCAGCAGCCGTCGATCTACGACGAAGCAGTGATGCTGCTGGCGCGCGCCGGCCTGGCGGTCGATCCGGCCCGCCTGAGCCGCGACTGGAGCCAGGCCACCGCTGCCGACCATTCGGTGGAAACAGCCTGGCTGGCGGTGTACCAGGCGCCCGACACGCATTGGGAGTTATACGAGCTAGCCGAAAAACTGGTCGATCTCGAAACCGCGTTCCGCTACTGGCGCTTCCGCCACCTGACTACGGTGGAACGCATCATCGGCTTCAAGAAAGGCACCGGCGGCACCGAAGGCGCCAGCTACCTGAAGATGATGCTGGACGTGGTGCTGTTCCCGGAACTGTTTTCGCTGCGGACTTCTCTCTGAACTAGCGCAGGTTACGTCCCCGCGTTGCGCTTTGCCACTCGCGTGCGCACGTCCTGCACATCGGCCGGATCGCAGCGCAGTTCCAGCAGCTGGTTGACCGCAATCTCGTCAGCCAGCGAGGTCGCCGTCACTTTGGCGCCGAAAAAATCGGCGTCCAGTCCGAGCGCATTGCAGATGCGTTTGCGGCCCTGTTCATCCTGCGGCAACTGCAGCACCACCGTCAGGAAGTTTGCTGCTACGCTGCCCTGCGCCGCATCCGGCAAAAGCTGGCGGACCGCGGCCGGCTCCGGCGCAACTTGCGCAGGAAATCGCATTTGCTGTTCCTCGGCGATTTCATCCACCGTCACCAGCACGCTGCTGTGCGGCCCCGGCCACTTCTTGACGCCGCCGATCACGGCCGGCGCGCCGCCGCTGACCTCGTATTCAGTCTCGGAAATCTTCTCATAATGAAACGGCTCCCAGGCCGGATCGCCGTGCTTGCGCATCGCCACCGCCTCCAGCACCTGGCTGGCCGGCGCGCCGTTGCCCAGCATGCCAACCGTGCCTAGTCCCGCATCGGCTGTTGTATCTTCCATCTCGCTTACCTCATCTGTCTAGAACGAACTGCCGGCCCGGTTTTGCCTGTGGCCTGCCTGGACTATAGACCACTTTGCAGACACCGGCAGCTTTGCCAGCAAAGCGGTGGAGTGTAACGGCTGTGCCGCGAAACCGGCAAGCCATTGCAGGCAGTCGTCAAGATATCAGCGGCGCCGGTTTCCGGTTAGGCAGCAGCACACAGAGCGCCGCGCCGAAAATCAGGCCAAACCCGAGCATATCGGCGTGGCTGGGGTGTTCTCCCAATAGCAGCACCGCCCCGGACACGCCGACCACCGGCACCAGCAGCGTACCCAGCGCCGCAGTGCCGGCGGGCAGCTGGGCGATGATGCGGAACCATAGGATGTAGCCCAGCGCCATGCCGAAAAAAATGTGATACCCAAGCGCGCACAGCACCGCTGCATGCAAAGGCCCTGGATGCGGCATGCCTTCGAACCACAGCAAGCCGGTCAGCGCCGCCAGGGCGCCGATCAGCAGCTGCCAGGCGGCGATCGCCAGCGGCGCCGCGGCGATCCTGGCCCATTTCATGTACACGGTGCCGGCGGCCCAGGTTAAAGCGGCGGCCAATGCATACTGGATGCCCGGCGGCAAACCGCCGGCAGCCAGCGGCGCGATCAGCACCGCCAGGCCCGCCGCCCCCAACGCCAGGCCGGCACAGCGCATGGTGTCCAGCCGTTCGCGCAGCACCACACAAGCCATCAGTGTCGCCCACAGCGGCATCGAATAAGTGATGATGGCGACGCGCGAGGTCGCTGCCCCGAGTTGGGCAAATGTCAGCAGGATGTTGAATGCCGCGATATTGAGCAAGGCTGTCAGCAAGACATGCAGGCGGTCGCGGCCAGCCGGAATATGCAAGGCCCGCCAGCCGCGGCCTGCCGCCAGGGCCAGCGCAAACAGCGTGCCGGCGGCAACGCCCAATCCGACCGTGCGCAAGGTCCACGGCGAGACTGCGCCCAGCGACACCTTCACTGCCGGCCAGTTCAAACCCCACACCACGCCCAGCAAGATCAGCAGGGACTTGGCTTTGGCGCTAGCCGACACGGCGTTCTTCATGCTTTCACGGACGGTCTCTCTGCCTGCCAGCTGGTGTCAGGATCGAGCGGATAGATCGGCCGGCGCACATTGCGGATCGGGAACAGCTTGAAATTGGAGCTGGTCGGGCCGCCGCTGTCGGAGTCGCATTCTTCCAGGCCTTTGCTGATCGGCACGAACACCGGACGGCAATACATGCGCGATTTCAGGATCAGGTAAGTTTTGCTGGCCGGATCCAGGCCAAGGCTGGTGAACACGCCGAGATCGTAAGGTTCCACCCGCTCTTCGGTCACCACGATCTGCGCCGCGCCGATATCAAACAGCACGCTTTGCCCCATCTGCATGGTGGAGCCGGTATAGATCGGCCCACTCACCTGGAAGCGGCCGTCGCTCACTGCCAGCACCGTGCCGCTCAATGTCAGCGGCGTTTTTTCTATGCCCTGCGCCAGCAGCGCCACCTTGTTGCCGAGCCTGATCGTGGCGCGGCCGCCGACACCGACGGTGACCAGTTCGGCCACTGCTTCCGGATCACTGACCGGCCCCACCGCGATATCGGCCATTCCCGCCGCCAGCGCCGCTTCCAGCACATCCATGGTGTTGCAGGTGCCGCCCGACATGGCGTTGTCGCTGTGGTCCAGCAGCAGCACCGGTCCCTGCCCCGCACCCGCCGCCATTTCATTGGCGTGCGCCAGCGATTGCGACAAGGGCTGGCTGTCATACACGAAGTCGGCACGCTCGTTCCATATGCCGCCAGCAATGCGTGCGGCGACGCGATCGCCCAGCGCTGCATCGTTATCGGTCACCACAACCACCGACATTCCTGCATCGCGGAAATCGGACAAGGGAAAACCAGCCAGCACCGATACCGCCAGCACGCCTGTCTCGGACTCGGCAGCTTTTGCCGCCTGCACCGCGCGCTGCATCGCGCTGAGCGAAGTGTTGCTGGTCAGCGTCGCCGACAGCAGGGGCAGCTGGCGCCAGCCGAGCAGTGGACGGCATTTCCCTTGCAGCATGTCGGCCAGCAGCCGGCCGGCATGGGCGCCGGTCTCGTACATGTCGATATGCGGATAGGTCTTGAAGCTGACCATGATGTCGGCGTTCGCCACCATTTTTTCAGTAACGTTGCCGTGCAGGTCCAGCGCCACACAAAGCGGAGTCTGCGGCGCGATCTTGCGGATTCTTTCCAGCAGAACACCTTCGCCGTCTTCCGCATTTTCAGCCACCATGGCGCCGTGCAGGTCCAGCATGATGGCGTCGCAGCCATCTTCCACCGCGCGTACGATAGCGTCGCTCATCACGGCGTAGGCATCCGCGGCCACGGCGGCGCTGGGGCTGGCCATGGCCGCCAGCGGCGTGACGATGTCCGCCCCCAGCGCTGCCGCCACATCCAGGAATCCGCCCATGGCGGTGCGCGCGCCCTTCTGGTCGAGGAAGGCGGAGGCGCTCCATTGCGGTGCGAATGCTTCCAGCGGCGTCGGGATTGGAGAGAACGTATTGGTTTCGTGGTTCAGGCGCGCAACAACGATTTTCAAAGGCATGTCCTTATCCTCGGGTTTCATTTGGCGACAACGGCGCTGGCCAGCATCGCATGCAGCAGCACGTTGGCGCCGGCTTCCAGGTGTTCCGGCTTGGCATCTTCGATTTCATTGTGGCTGACGCCATCCTTGCAAGGCACGAAGATCATGCCGGCCGGCGCCACCCGCGCTGCGTAGATGGCGTCATGGCCGGCGCCGGAAACCACGTCCATGGTGGCGTAGCCCAGCATGGCGGCCGCTGCGCGCACCTGCGCCACGCAATCCGGATGGAACGGGCAAGGCGGGAAATAAGAGACGCGCAGCAGTTCTATGGCGAGGCCAGTTTCCGCCCGGGTTCTGGCGATATAGGCATCGAGATCGGCGTTCATGCCGTCGAGCAGGGCATCGCTGACGTTGCGCAAATCGATGGAGAACTTGACCTGGCCGGGAATCACGTTGCGGCTGTTCGGCAGCACCTGCACCGCGCCTACCGTGCCGCGGCCGTAAGGTGGATAGCGCCTGGCGATCGCCACTACTTCCTGCATGATGTAGGTCGAGACCTGCAGCGCATCCTTGCGAATTTCCATCGGCGTCGGCCCGGCGTGCGATTCGAAACCGGTGACGGTGCAGTCGTACCAGGCCAGGCCCAGCACGGCCGGCACCACGCCGATCACGGTGTCGGCGTTTTCCAGCACCGGCCCCTGTTCGATATGTGCTTCGTAATAGGCGCCTATCGGATGGTCGCCGCTCTTCTGTTCGCCGATATAACCGATGTGCTGCAGTTCATCCTTGACGTTCTTGCCTTCGGTATCGGTCGCCGCATAAGCATGCTCCAGGGTGAAAGCGCCGCAGAACACGCCCGACCCCATCATGACCGGCACGAAGCGCGAACCTTCTTCATTGGTCCAGACCGCGATTTCAATCGGCGCCTCGGTTTCTATCTTGTGCTGGTTCAGCGTACGCACCACTTCCATGCCGGCCAGCACGCCGTAGTTGCCGTCGAACTTGCCGCCGGTCGGCTGGGTGTCGATATGCGAGCCGGTGACCACCGGCGGCAGCGCATTGTTGCGGCCCGGCCGGCGCATGAAGATATTGCCGATCTGGTCTACCGTGACGCTCATGCCTTCGCTTCTGGCCCAGGCGCTCACCAGGTCGCGCCCCTGCCTGTCGAGATCGGTCAAGGCCAGGCGGCATACGCCGCCTTTTTTTGTGGCGCCAATGGCGCCGAGTTCCATCAGCGAACGCCACAAGCGGTCGCCGTCTATACGCAGATTGTCGATTGTTGCATCTGTTTCCATGTGCTTGCTCCGTAAATTGCAATAGCGTCGCGCGATCACGCCGCGAGATTCACGCCCAGGTAGCGGTCCTTGGCATTGTCGTCCGCCAGGAAATCGGCATTGCTGGCGCTGTACACCACACTGCCCTGCTCCAGGATGTAATGGCGGTCCGCCAGCTGGGTGCAGACTTCCAGGTTCTGTTCGACCAGGACGATCGACATGCCGGTGGCCTTGATCAGTTTCAGCTGCGCCACGATTTCATCGACGATCACCGGCGCCAGCCCTTCCACCGGCTCGTCCAGCATCAGCACCTTGGGATGGGTCATCAGGGCCCGCCCTATCGCCAGCATCTGCTGTTCGCCGCCCGACAGCTGGCCGCCGCCGTTCTTCCGCCGCTCTTTCAGGCGCGGGAAAATCTTGTAAATGTCCTGCAGCTGCCAGGCTGATTCGCGCCGCGCCGCCATGGTCAGGTTTTCTTCCACCGTCAGCAGTTTGAAAATGCCGCGGTGCTCGGGCACCAGGCAGACGCCGCGCATCGCGATCTTGTATGAAGCCAGGCCGGCCAGGTTATCGCCCTGGAACAGCACCTTACCCTGCGCCGGCCGCAGCACGCCGACAATGCTCTTGAGCGTGGTGGTCTTGCCGGCGCCGTTGCGACCCAGCAGCGTCACCACCTCGCCTTCGGCGACGCTGAGCGATACGCCTTGCAGAATGTGGCTTTTGCCGTAGTAGCTATGGATCTGTTCGATCTTGAGTATCATGCGCGGCCTCCGGTAATCATGCTGCCAAGGTAAGCGCGGCGCACGCGTTCGTCGTTGCGGATGGCGTCAGGCTTGCCTTCGGCCAGCACCTGACCCTGCTGCATTACTGTGATGCTGTCCGAAATATCCATCACGATATCCATGTTGTGTTCGATCAGCAGTACGGTATAGCTGTCGCGCAAACCGTGGATCAGCCGTTTCATCTCGGCGATGTCGTCGATGCCCATGCCGGACGTCGGCTCGTCCAGGAAAATCACCTTGGGCCGCCCCGCCATGGCCATGCCGACTTCCAGCCGGCGCTGCTGGCCGTGCGACAGCTCGCCCGTAATGCGTTCAGCGACGCCATGCAGGTTCAGCTGCGCCAGTAGGCTGTCGGCCAGTTCGCAAGCGGCTGGCAGCGATTCCGCTCGCTGCCAGGGATTGAAGGCTTGCGCCGGCCGTGCGCCCTGCGCCGCCAGCCGCAGGTTTTCGCGCACGCTCAGGTTGGGGAACAGGCTGGTCACCTGGAACGAGCGCGCCAAGCCTTTGCGCACTCGCTTGTAGCCAGGCAGGTGCGAGACTTCCTCGCCCTCTACCAGGATGCTGCCTTCACTGATCGGCGTGCTGCCGGTCAGCGTATGGAACAAGGTGGTCTTGCCGGCGCCGTTGGGGCCGATCACCGAATGCACGGTGCCCGGCATGATGTCCAGCGTAACGCCGTTGACCGCGGTGAATTTCCCGTAGCGCTTGGTCACCTTCACTGCCTTGAGGATAGGAACTGTCATGCTCATTTCTCCTTGAGCGAGTTGCCGTTCAACGGCTCGGCATCGGTAACCGCTCCCTGCCGCCCGAACTTTTGCAGCAGCGACTGCGCCACACCGTACAAACCCTTGTGCATGTACAGACTCACGCCGATCAGCAGAAAGCCGAGCAGCATCAGCCAGCGCGGCCACAGGCTAGACAGCCAGTTGCCGGCCAAGACATAGAACGCCGCACCCAGCACCGACGCAAACAGGTTGCCGGCGCCGCCGATGACGGTCATCACCAGGATCGATTCGCTGGCGTGGTACTCGATGTTGGACAAAGGTGCGATGCCGGTCATCACGGCATGCAGGCCTCCGGCCAGGCCGGTGACGGCGCCCGAGATCACGAATGCCACCAGCTTGAACATGGTGACGTCGTAGCCGACCGCGGCGGCGCGCGTCTCATTGTCGCGTATCGCCAGCAAAGTGCGGCCCAGCACCGAGTCGACGATGCGTTGCAACAGCCAGAACACAAACACGAAGATGACGGTGACCAGGCTGTAGTATTGCCATGGCGTACCTATCGTCATCAGCTTGGCGCCGAACAGGCTCAGGTCCGGCCGCGGGATATTCAGCAAGCCGTTGTCGCCGCCAGTGACATCCTTCATGGTGTAGGCGAGGAAATAAAACATCTGCGAGAAAGCCAGCGTCAGCATCACGAAATAAGTGCCGCGCTGGCGGATCGAAAACCAGCCCACCAGCAAGGCAACCAGCGCACCGGCCAGCATCGCGACCAGCAACGCCGGCAGCAGCTGTACATGGAGATGCAGCAAGGCCAGGCCACTGGCGTAACTGCCGATGCCGAGGAAAATTCCCTGGCCGAACGACATCAGTCCGGTATACCCAAGCAGCAGATTGCAGCCCAGCGCCGCCAGCGCAAAAATCAGGACTTCAGTCGCCAGCGTGCCGGAACTGAGCGTCAGCGGCAGGATCAGGACAGTAGCGATCACCAGCAGGGTGAAGCGGAAATGGATGAGGTTTTTCATGGCATCTCCTCAGCTGGCGCGGCCGAACAGGCCGTTTGGACGCAGCAGCATGACTGCCGCCATGGCGATGTATATCGTCAGGTGCGCGCCCTCCGACCAGATTGTGCTCATCAGGCTTTGCAGCACGCCAACCAGGATGCCGCCGGCCAGCGCGCCGAAGAAACTGCCGAGGCCTCCGATCACCACCACCACGAAGGCAATGCCCAGGGCCTCCACGCCCATGAACGGTTCGACGCCGCGGATCGGCCCCGCCAGCGCCCCGGCCAGGCCGGCGGTGGCGGCGCCGAGCGCAAACACCAGGCTGAAGATGCGGTCGATATTCAAGCCCAACAGCCCTACCATTTCAGTGGACTCGCTGCCGGCGCGCACGATCGATCCCAGCCGCGTTCCTTCCAGCACCCACCACAGCAGCAAAGCCATGAGCGCAGTAAAGGCGATCACGAACAGCCGGTACTTCGGATAGACAAAATCACCGACAATCACCACACCTTGCAGCAGATCAGGCGGCGAAATATTGTTGCCCAGCGGGCCCCAGTAGGAAATCACAGCTTCCTGCAGCACCAGCGCCAGGCCGACCGTGAACAGGATATGGAAGTGATGCGGTAGCTGATAGATATGCCGCAACGCGAATTTCTCGATCAGCCAGGCGAATAGGCCGACCGCCAGCGGCGCGAACAACAGCGTCCACCAGAAATTCATTCCCATTTCACCCATCTGGAAACACAGGTAGGCGCCAAGCAGGAAAAATGCGCCATGCGAAAAATTGACGAAGCGCAACAAGCCGAACACAATGCTCAAGCCCACTGCCAGCAGAAAGTACAGCATGCCGATGCCGACGCCGTTGACGATTTGCAGCAGATATATATTCATGAAACCTCAATCTTCGTAAGCAGACGGATCCGCCGCGCCGCTGCAGGGTCGCCTGCAGCGGCAATTCGATGTGTTCAGGCGAGCTTGCACATGGTCTTGTCCAGCGGCAGGAACGACTTGCCAAAGGAAACGATATCGGCATAGTCGTTCTTGTTGCGCATCTTCGATTTCGGTTTGCCCTTGAGCAGATAGTAGTTCTTGATCACCTGATGGTCGCCCTTGCGGATTTCTTCGGTACCGGTGAGACCTTCGTACTTCATGCCTTCCATCGCTGCAATCACCGCTTTCGGATCCGCACTGTTGGCCTTGACCATGGCGTCCAGCATGATCTTGGTGCAGATGTAGGAACCGGCCAAGCTGTAGTTGGGATCGATCTTCAGGCTGGTATTGACGTATTGCACGAATTCCTTGTTGAACGGCGAATCTATGCCGTGCCAGTATTGCGCGCCGAAATACACGCCGTCGCAAATATCCGCGCCCAACGCTTCAAACTGTTCCAGGCCGGAAGCCCAGGCCACCAGGATGGTCATGTTGTTTTTCATGCCGAAGCTGACTGCCTGGCGCAGCGCATCGGATGACTGTGAACCGAAATTCAGCAACAACAGCACATCGGGCTTGGCTGCAATCGCATTGGTCAGGTAGCCGCTGAATTCTTTTTCAGCCAGTGAGTGGTAGCTGTTGCCGACGTGCTCGATGCCCTTTTCCTTGAAGATCGCCTTGGCCGCATTGAGCAGGCCGTCGCCGAAGACATATTGCGGCGTGATGGTGTACCAGCGCTTCGCCTTCGGCAATTTTTCCAGCAAGGGGCGAACGGTTTGTTCAATCGCGCCGAAAGTCGGCACCGACCAGCGAAAGGTCGCGCGATTGCATTCGCTGCCGGTGATTTCGTCGGCGCCCGCGGTGGTGACAAAAATGCTGTTGGCTTTTCCTGCTTCCTTGCCCATCGCCAGCGACTCTGAAGAAAGGATACCGCCGGCAAAAAAATGCGTTCCCTTTTCGATCGCTTCCTGCACCTTGCGCACTGCCGTGGCCGGTTTTCCTTCGGTATCGATTGCCGTGTAGCTGAGGCTCTTGCCTAGCACCTTGTTATATTTTTGCAGCACCAGCTTCATGCCCATGTCGGCATATTTTCCATTAGCGGCGAACGGACCCGACATCGGCACCGGACAAGCAAACTGGATCGCATCCGATTGCGCGAACACGTCGGAAAACGACAATGCGCCCGGTGCGGCGAGTGCGGAAAGCTTAAGAAAATCGCGACGATTGATCATATTCACATCTCCTGAAATGGCGGGTCATTGAAAGCTTGCATCGATGGTCGATGACGCAAGTTCTATGCCTGTAACGGAAAAAATTCCATCGTAAAACGTGGGGAAATTAATCTGCGAACGAGCTGAAACACGTTGTGTTTACAAGGGTAAACGCAACGTGGACATCATCGCAAAGCGATGATAAAAAACTCAATGACGATCAGGGAGATCGCGCCTGCAGTGGAACATGCTTGCTGAAAAACATGGTGTCTCCTCCTGGGTTGGCTGCTGCTTGCTGCTTTATATTTTTTGTATTTTCTTCTTGCTGCACTCACATATTTTCATACGCGACATTTACCGCTCGCCATGCAAGCCCATTACATGCAGGGGCCGACAGCGGACGGAGCGAAGGCGAGGCAGGACAATTCGTGGCAGCGCACCGTCCGCAAGGAACAGGATGGCTTGATTATTGCGAAATACCAGCGCAGATATTAGATACACTTTTGAATTACATGCAAAACTGTACTGACAGTCCTGGGGAACTGTACTGAAAACACTTAGAACGGTGATCAGCTTTGGTGCACAGCTCACCATGAAATGGCAAGCTGTGGTTCCGGGCATTCAAAAAGGATTGTCGACCTTCACCACCGGCGGCGCAGCCAGCACCGCGGGCAAGGTCCGCGACTCCAGTTCTTCCACCACCCGGTTGAGCAACGACTGCAGCGTCTTGGCTTGCTCCAGCCCACGCTGGTCCAGGGTCAGGTCGAGATCGCCGAACAGGCTGACCCGGTCCAGGCGATTCTCGACATTCAGCTTGCCGATGGTGAGAGTGGCGCTCTCATCCGAGAACGGGGTAAATTTAGACATGCGACCATCCTTTATGGATCAGGTTTGTGATGAAATTCAGCAACATTTTCAAGCCGTCGTTGAATAGCCTGGACAGCAAATCCGCTTCGATCTTCTTGACCTGGACAGCCGGCTCTTCTCTTTTTTCCGGAGCGCTCCTGCCGCCGTGCTGGCCTGCACCCGGCAATGCCATCGCCACATCCTTGATGCGCTTCGGCACGCCGGGCAGCAGATCGATGCGCAAGGTGTTTTCCAGCTGCGTGACCGACAAGGCCTGGTAACGGGAAGTATCTTCGTTCTTGATGAAGTAGGCGGCGGCCTGCTGCCTCCTCGGACTATAGACCACTTTATAGATATAAGTCGGCACCAGCACATTGCCGATCTTTTGCAGGTCCTGGCCGAGGAACGCCGGTCCGGTAATCACGTACAGCTCGCCGTCTTTCTCGGCCAGGCGCCGCACCGCGCTTTCGATCTCGGCCCAGACATGGCGGTTGTTCTGCGGATTCTGCGGGATCATGTTGGCCAGGCTGAAGCTTTCATACTGCGAAGTGCGGTTCGCCATGTCGCCGTTAGGGCTCATGTGGCCGCGGTCGAAACCGGAGCGCGCATAGTCTTTTAGCTCGGCGCGGCCGCTGATCAGCAGGCCGGGTTCGGGATGAAAGGAATTTTCGCGAGACAGCGTGCGGGCGGCGTCGATATTGCTGCGCGTCAGATGCTCGGCCGACCATAAAGGGGTGCGCGTAACGCCTGAGTGCATGACGGCAAAAGCCTGGTAGCACAACTCCTGGGTCTGGCGCGCCAGCTTGTCGTTAAGGATTTCAGGGGCGCGGCCGGCAGCGTAATGAGAGGGACAATCTGTGGCAAAAACCGTAGAACTGAAAAAGAAAAGCAGGAGGAAGATACGTAACTTGTGCGGCATTGCTCACCAAAAACTGTATAAATACACAGTATAAGGTTTAACTTAAATCGCTCCAAGCACTATCCCCGATTTCTCCCTGCTTTTAGTGCGGCGTGCGGAATTCGTTGGCTATCCAGGCGCTGGCGCTGCTTTGGCTGAGCTTGAAAGTCGCTGCCACCCGTACCTGCGCCAGCTGTTCGCCGTCGGCATCGTGAGCGGTCAGCAAGGCATAAGGAAAATCGTCGTCGGGAATGATGTCGAGCGTGACATTGAGCGTTGTTTCCCCACTGTCCACCACGATGCTCTTGTGCAGCATGGCGTGCAATTGCTGCTCGTGGCGGCGCACGAACTCCGAGGCGGTCTTGACCAGCGTGATGAAGGCCGAAGGGTCCAGCGGCTTGGGATTCTTCTTGTCGCGGCCCATGGTCCAGGGGCCGATCAGCGCCGGTTCCGGTTCGCCGTCCTTGATCATCGCTACCGCCCAGCCGTCGTCATCGTCGTTCTTGATGATGCGCGCGGTCCAGCCGTCGTCCTGCCACAGGCGCGGTTCCTGGATTTTCTGGTCGCCGGCGGCGGTTTCATCGTGGGCATCGTGTGCTTCGGGGCTTGCTGCGGAATGGTCTGTCATTGCGGATTGCTTCACTGCTGATGGAGGATAAGGAGGCTGGAACTAGCCCGAATTGTATAGTACAAAGCGCGGCGGCTCACTGGCGCCGGAATTGTTTGCGGTAGGCGGCGGGCGAAACCGAGAACGCGGAGGTGAAATGCTGGCGCAGCGACACGGTGGAGCCGAAGCCGACTATTTCGGCGACGCGGTCGATCGCCTTGTCGCTGGTCTCCAGCAGCCGCTGCGCCGCAGCCAGCCTGTGATTGAGCAGCCATTGCGATACCGTGGTCCCGGTTTTCATCTTGAAGCGGCGCGTGAAATTGCGCCGGCTCATGGCCGCCCGCGCCGCCAGCACATCCAGGCACAGCGGCTGCTCAAGATGTTCCATGGCCCAGTCCAGGGTGGTGGTGAGCTGGTCGCTGCCGCCGGTTGCCGGCAAGGGCTGTTCGATATATTGCGCCTGGCCGCCATTGCGGTGCGGCGCCACCACCATGCGCCGGGCGATGCGGTTCGCCACCTCGGCGCCATGGTCGCGCCGCAGCAGATGCAGGCAGCAGTCGATCGCAGCGGCGGTGCCGGCCGAAGTCAGGATGTCGCCGTCGTCCACGTACAGCACTTTCTGGTCCAGCCTGACGCGCGGGTATTTCCGCGCGAAATCATCGGCCCACACCCAGTGGGTGGAGGCCGCACGGCCGTCCAGTAGACCGGCTTCGGCCAGTACAAAAGCTCCCAGGCATAAACCGACGATCCTGGCGCCGCGCGCGTGCGCCTTGCGCAAAGCCTGCAGCAGGGCTTCGGGCGGACGCTCGTCGGGATCGCGCCAGGCCGGCACGATCACCGTATCGGCCTCCGCCAGCGCAGACAAATCATGCTGCACATCGATATTGAATCCCGACATGGTCGGGATCAGCCCCGCCTGCTCGCCGCATATCAGCAAACGGTAACGCGGCGCGCCCAGCCGGGCAAGGTCGTCGCCGAACACCATGCAGGGCACGGACAGGTGGAACGGGCTGATGCCCTCGAACGCGATCACCGCTACGGTGTGGGCTGTCTCGGGCGCAACCTCAGGAATATGGGCTGATTTCAACATGGCCCGATCCTATCATATTATGTCTATCGGGACACTTTCGCCGCCGACCTTGAAACCCGATACTTCGTCCTGTTCCGGCGCTCAATGCAGCGAGCCCAGGGAAAAGCAGAGATGAGCGACTGGCGTTCGTCATGCCCAATCAAACAGGAGCTTCAAGATGAACCACCCAACCATCCGCACCATCGCCGGCGCCGCCGCACCGGCCGCGATAGAGGCTGGCAGCACCGCCCTGCTGGTCATCGACTTTCAAAACGAATACTTCAGCGGCAAGATGCCGATTCCCGACGGCACGCGCGCGCTCGGCAACGCCCGGCGCCTGGTTGAATTCGCCGACCGGGCCGGCATTCCGGTATTCCATGTCCAGCATGTCACCCCGGCCGGCACGCCGATTTTTGCCGAGGACGGCGCCACGGTCCAGTTCCATGCTGAATTACAACCCGCAGCCCACCATACCGTGTTGCAGAAATCCTCCGTCAGCGTATTCCCGACCACCGACATCGACAGCCGCCTGAAGGCAGCCGGCATCAAGACCTTGATCATCAGCGGCCTGATGACCCACGCCTGCGTAGCCGGCGCGGCGCGCGATGCCGTGCCGCACGGTTATGAAGTCATCGTTGCCGACGACGCTTGCGCAACACGTGATCTCGATATCGCCGACGGCGCCGTGCTCTCGCATGCCGCATTGCATCGCGCGTCGCTGGCGACCATCGCCGACACCTTCGGCGCCATCGCGACGACCGCGCAAATCCTGCAACTGCCACTGATCTAAATAGCCGAAAGCATCCTGATGAGAATCGCATCCGCAATCCTGCTGTCCACCGCAGCGCTACTATTTTCCTCGCAACTGCAGGCAGAACCGACAGCAGGCGACAGCCAACCGAAACATGCAAGCAAGCTGGTTTCCTTGCCCGCGGCAGATTTGAAATGGGTCGAGATCCCCGGCACAGGCGGCATCAAATACGCCAACGTCCGCGGCAATCTCACCGGCAAAGGCCCGTATGAAGCATTTGTCATATTCCCGGCGGGTAAAGACAATCCTTTCCACACCCATTCGCAAAACCTGCCGACTGTAGTGCTGAAAGGAACGTTCTATGCCGTCATCGATGGCAAGCGCGTCGAATATCCAGCCGGCTCGTTCTATAACCTGCCCGCCAAGCTTCCGCATTACAGCGGGTGCAACAAAGGAGAAGACTGCTTGCTGTTCCAGTACCAGGCAGATCATTTCGACCTGGTGCCGCTGATTAAGAATAAATAATTAGGGTCAGAGTCGAATTATTTTCTTTCAGCTACTCGTCAGCTGCTCGTCGAATGCCACCGTAAGCACTCCGTAGCCCGTTAAATGGGGTCAGAGTAATTTTCGCAAAAGGCGCGAAAAAAAACTCTGACCCCATTTAACTGATTGGCAAGATTTGGGACGATTCCAGGGGTCGGGATTGTGAGAGGAATAAGTGGCATACTATGCGGATTGCAGGGCTGAATACCACTGAAAGGCGAAATGAAATGAAAAACTGGGTGCGTCTAAACAAGGGCTTCCTGCTATTCCTTTTCCTCTTTGGCATATTCCGCACCGCCGTCGCCGACTGGAACCCGATTCCGTCCGGCTCGATGCGTCCCAACCTGCTGGAAGGCGACGTGGTGTTCGTCAACCGCCTTGCATTCAACCTCAAAGTCCCGCTCACCAATATCGTCATCGGCCATCTCGGCGAACCGAAGCGCGGCGACATCGTCACCTTCTTTTCGCCGCTGGATGAAACCAGGCTCATCAAACGCGTGATTGCCCTGCCCGGCGACACCGTCGAAATGCGCGATGAAAAGATGATCATCAACGGCCAGGAAGCCAGCTACGCCATGCTGGGCAGCGCGCCGGAACCGCTGGACCATGGCGGCGCCCTGGTCGCCCTGCGCCTGAATGAAAAAATGGGTGCGGAACAGCATCGCATCCAGCTGCTGCCGCAAGTCAACGCCGACCGTAATTTCGGCCCGATCACGGTGCCGCAAGACCACTACATGATGCTAGGCGATAACCGCGACAACAGCGGCGACTACCGCCATTTCGGCTTCGTGCCGCGCGAGCTGCTGATCGGGCGCGCGGAACGGGTGCTGGTGTCGGCCGATATCAAAGGCAACTGGATGCCAAGGACCGAACGCTTCGGCATGCAGCTGCACTAACGCTTCGCTGCGCGGTTGCCGATGTTATGCAGCCGCTTTTCAATCAGTTCCGACATACCCTGCGCCGCAATCGAAAGAGAACGCTCTTTCTTTTTCACGATCAGGATAGGCCGCACGATGTCATGCGCATCGATCGGGATGCTGACCAGGTCCATGTGACGGAACTGGAACAAGGTCAGCTCCGGCACGATGCTGACGCCGAGGCCGGATTCGATCAAACCCGCCACCGTAGCCAGATGCTCCACCTCAAGGCCGGAATTCATCACCGATATGCCGCGCAACAGCAGCTCGACATGCTGGCGCACGCTGGTGGAGCGCGCCAGGTGTATCAGCTCGCAGCCGCTCAGGTCAGACAGCCGGATGCGGCGCTTGCCGGCCAGCGCGTGATCCTGGCGGCACACCAGGTAAAACGGATCGCTGCATAAGGTCTTGGTATCGAATTCGATCAGGCCCGATCCCGGCGCGGTCAAGGCAATATCCACCTTGCCCTGGCGCAGCATGGCAAGGCACTGGTCCGACAAGGCGTCGAACAGCTGCACCGTGATCCCGGGATAAGCCCGCTTGTATTCGGCAATCACCGCCGGCAAACCGTTCGCCGCCAGCGATGGCAAGGCAGCGATCGCAACCCTGCCCTTGCGCCTGGCAACATAGTCGCTCATGTCCGCAAACGCCGATTCGATATCGCTCACCAGCGAACGCGCCACTTCCGCGAACAGTTCACCCTCTGCGGTCAGCGTGACATTGCGCGTATCGCGCTCGAACAGCTTGGCGCCTACCGCCACTTCCAGCTTCTGGATCATGACGCTGAAGGCGGATTGCGACATGAAACAACGCTCGGCGGCATGGGTGAAATGCTTGCATTCCTGCAGCGCCAGGAAGGCGTGCAGCGAACGGGTGGAGATATTGAGTTTCATCGATTAATCCGTTTTTACGATCAATCCATCGAAAAAATTCATTTTACAGCACAAATTACAGCTCCCAGAATGCGCTTAAAACAAGAGCAATAACAAGTATTCCCATAAAAATATCCAAGGGATAGGAGACAGACAACATGCTGGCATTACTCGGTTTCATTACTATCGTCACCCTGCTGGCGGCGATCCTGACAAAAAAGATGTCGCCGCTGGTGGCGCTTATCGCAATTCCCATCATCGCCGCCCTGATAGGCGGCTTTGGCCTGGAGACTTCGAAATTCATCGTATCGGGCATCACCAGCATTGCGCCGGTGGCCGGCATGTTCGTATTCGCCATCCTGTTCTTCGGGATCGTCACCGATGCCGGCATGCTGGATCCGATCATCTCCGCCATCCTGCGCATCGTCGGCAGCCGCCCTACCCGCATCGTGCCCGGCACCGCGTTGCTGGCGCTGCTGATCCACCTGGACGGCTCGGGCGCGGTCACTTTCCTGGTGACGATTCCGGCCATGCTGCCGTTGTACACGCGGCTTGGCATAGACAAGCGCATCCTGGCCTGCGTCGCCTCGCTGGCGGCGGGCGTCAATTTCCTGCCGTGGACCGGCCCCATGATCCGCGCTTCCGCCGCCTTGCACATCCCCGTCAGTGAAATCTTCACGCCCTTGATCCCGGTGCAGATCGTCGGCCTGGTGTTCGTTTTTTCCGTGGCTTATTACCTCGGCTTGAAAGAAGAACGGCGGCTCGGCCTGACCAAGGGCGCGCCGCTCGGTTTCGTCCATACCCACGAATTGTCGGAAGCGGAAAAGAACATACGCCGTCCGCAGAATTTCTGGATCAATATCGTGCTGACCGTGTTTGTATTGGGCGTGATGATCAGCGGAAAAATCGATCCGGTGGTGATGTTCATGATCGGCGTGGTGCTGGCGCTGATGATCAATTACCGCAACGCCGACATGCAGCGCGCACGTATCGATGCCCACGCCAAAGCTGCCTTGCTGATGGCCAGCATCCTGTTCGCCGCTGGCGTGTTCACCGGCATCATGACCAAATCCGGGATGCTGAGCGCCATGGCCAAGATGGCGGTCGGCCTGGTGCCGCCGTCGATGGCCTCGCATATCCCGGTAGCGCTCGGTCTGCTGTCGATGCCGTTGTCGATGGTGTTCGATCCCGACTCGTTCTATTTCGGCGTGCTGCCCGTGATCGCCGAAGTCGGTCACATGCTGGGCGTGCAGCCGCTGCATGTGGCGCAAGCCGCGCTGCTGGGCCAGATGACCACCGGCTTCCCCGTTAGTCCGCTGACGCCGGCGACCTTCCTGGTGGCCGGCCTGGCCGGCATCGACCTGGCCGACCATCAGAAATACACTTTCAAATACCTGTTCGCTGCGTCCGTCATCATGACCATCACCTGCGTCGTGATCGGCGTCTTTCCCTTGTGAGGCGCGCTTTAGATTGAGGAAACCAGCATGAGACATATCCGCATCGGCGCCGGCGCCGGTTACTCCGGCGACCGCATCGAACCCGCCATTGAACTGGCGCAGAAAGGCGAGATCGACTACTTGGTGTTCGAATGCCTGGCCGAGCGCACCATCGCCATCGCCCAGCAGACCCGGATGAAAGATCCTGCGCTCGGCTTCGATCCGCTGCTGGCGGAACGGATGCAGGCTGTGCTCGCCATCTGCAGCGAGAAAAAAATCAAGATCATCACCAATATGGGCGCCGCCAATCCGCTGGCCGCCGCCGCCATGGTCCGGCAGATTGCGCAGGCCATGCAGCTCAAGCTGAAGGTGGCCGCGGTAACCGGCGACGATGTGCTCGACACCCTGAAAGCCGGCGACTACACCAGCGACCAGGACATCGCCGTCAACAGCCTCGGCGACAAGCTGCTCTCGGCCAACGCCTATATCGGCGCCGCGCCCTTGGTGCAAGCGTTGGCGCAAGGCGCCGACGTGATCATCACCGGCCGCGTGGCCGACCCGGCGCTGTTCCTGGCGCCCTTGATCCACGAATTCAACTGGGCCATGGATGACTGGCACCGCCTCGGCCAGGGCACGCTGGTCGGGCACTTGCTGGAATGCGCCGGCCAGGTCAACGGCGGCTATTTCGCCGATCCCGGCTACAAAGATGTGCAGGGACTGGCGCGGCTGGGATTCCCGATCGGCGAGGTGGCGGAAGACGGTTCGGTGGTCATCACCAAGGTGGCGGGTTCCGGCGGCCAGGTAACGCCGGCCACCTGCAAGGAACAGCTGCTGTACGAAATACACGATCCCGCCAGTTACTTGACGCCGGACGTGGTGGCCGATTTTTCCGCGGCGACCGTGGAGAAAATCGGTCCCGACCGGGTGCTGGTGCGAGGCGCCACCGGCCGCGCCAGGCCGGATACCCTGAAAGTATCGATAGGCTACATCGACAGCTACATCGGCGAAGGGCAGATTTCCTATGCCGGGCCGGGCGCGCTGGCGCGCGGCAAGCTGGCGCAGGCGATTGTCGCGGAACGGCTACAACTCAGCGCGGCGGCGTTCGATGAAATCCGCTATGACTTGTTGGGAGTCGACGCCATCCACGGCGCCGCCTTGTCTGCGCAAGCAAGCGAACCGTATGAAGTGCGGATCCGCGTAAGCGCCCGCAGCGACAGCATGCGCGATGCCATCCGCATCGGCAACGAAGTCGAAACGCTGTACACCTGCGGTCCGGCCGGCGGCGGCGGCGCCACCAAGACGGCGAAGGAAGTGGTCGCGGTGCAGTCATGCCTGCTGCCGCGCCGGCAAGTAACGACCTCTGTGCATTTCGAGTGAGGAAAAAGATGAAACTACGCGAACTTGCCCATTCCCGCGCCGGCGACAAAGGCGACATCTCGAACATCTCGGTGATCGCCTACCAGGAGAAAGATTACGCGCTGCTGGAAAAATACCTGACCCCGGAACGCGTTAAAGCGCATTTCGCGGGCATCGTGCACGGCGAGGTGCTGCGCTATGCGTTGCCAAGCCTGGGGGCGCTGAACTTCGTCATGCAACGCGCCCTGGGCGGCGGCGTCACCCGCTCGCTCGCGCTGGACGCTCACGGAAAATGCTTGAGTTCGGCGATAATGACCATGGAAATTCCTGACGATACCGATCCATCCTGATCCATCCACTCCGCCAAGAAAGGAAGTCCATGAGAATGCAGATTGGCCGCTTGCCGACACAAGCCACACTGGCTCTTGCCCTTGCCACGCTGGGCACCATGGCGTCGGCGCAAACGCTGACGCCGGAAACCCAGCGCTACCACGACATCTATAAAGAGCTGGTGGAAATCAATACCAGCCACTCCGCGGGCGATACTACAAAAGCCGCGCACGCGATGGAAAAACATTTGCTGGACGCCGGTTTCACGGCCACCGATATCCAGGTGATCGAACCGTTCCCGCGCAAAGGCAACCTGGTGCTGCGATTCAAGGGCAACGGCAGCAAGCAGCCGCTGCTGTTGCTGGCGCATATCGACGTGGTCGAAGCCAAGCGCGAGGACTGGAAGACCGATCCTTTCCAGCTGCAGGAAACCGGCGGCTATTTCACCGCCCGCGGCTCTATCGACGACAAGGCGATGGCCTCGGCTTTTGTCTCGGTGCTGAGCCAGCTCAAGAAGGAAGGATTCAAGCCCAGCCGCGACATCATCCTGGCGCTGACCACCGATGAAGAGCGTGGCGATGTGGAGAGCAACGGCGCCAAATGGCTGATCGCCAACAAGCCGGAATTGCTCAAGGCAGAGTTCGGCATCAACGAAGGCGGCGGCGGCGAACTGCGCGACGGCAAGCCGAACCTGCACCGGATCCAGGTCGCCGAGAAAATCTACGCCACCTACGAACTGGAAGCGCGCGATGCCGGCGGCCACAGCTCGACCCCGACTGCCAACAATCCGATCTATGCCATTGCCGCAGCCCTGAACAGACTGAGCGCTTATCGCTTCCCGGTGCACCTGGCCGAGGTCACCACCGGCTATTTCGCCCGCAGCGCGCCATTCGCCAGCGGCCAGCTGGCCGCAGACATGCGCGCGGTCGGCAGCGGCAAGCCGGATGCCGCTGCAATCGAACGCCTGTCGGCGGTCCCTGACTACAATGCGCAGCTGCGCAGCACCTGTGTAGCCACCATGGTCAACGCCGGCCATGCCGAAAACGCACTCCCGCAATCGGCCAAGGCCACCGTCAACTGCCGCATCCTGCCGCAAGACGATCCCGACGATATTGATCGCCAGCTCAAGCAGGTGATCAATAACGACAAGATCGCGGTGCGCTACACCAACAAACCGCTGCGCAGCCCGGCTTCGCCGCTGAACGGCGACCTGGTGAAGACAGTCGAAGCACTGACCCAGGATATGTGGCCTGGCGTGCCGGTAGTGCCGGCCATGAGCACCGGCGCCACCGACAGCAGCTATATGCGTAATGCGGGAATTCCCATGTATGGCGTGTCAGGCCTGTTTGTCGAACCTTCGGACCGCCGCACGCACGGCCTCGACGAGCGCGTCGAAATCCAGCGCCTGTACGACGGCCGGGAATTCCTCTACCGCCTGGTGAAGCGCCTGGCGCAATAAGGCCCGGAGTTGCAACGGCTCCGGCGCTGGCCGGGGCCGGACCGCCGAATTCGATCGCAAGAACCAGAGTGTCCAGGACCTGGATATGTCCTATGTTTCAGTTACGCAGCAGCTGCTGCTCGCCAACTGACGGACACTCGCCATGAACTTTATCGAATTGCTCCTGCTCGCCGCGATCTGGGGCGCCTCTTTTCTCTTCCTGCGGATTGCCGCGCCAGAATTCGGTCCCTTTGCGCTGATCGCGCTGCGCGTCGGCATCGCCACATTGGTGCTGGCGCCGGTGCTGCGCTCAGCCGCCGCCCGCAGCCAATGCCGCAGCAAGGCATGGCCTTTGTTTGTGGTCGGCATCAGCAATTCTGCGATTCCATTCGGCCTGTTTGCCTATTCCACGCTGTACGTGAACGCCGGCATCGATTCCATCCTGAACGCAACCACGCCGATCTGGGCCGCCCTGATCGCAGCGCTGTGGTTCGGGCAAGCCATGAACCGCAGCCAGGTCTGCGGCCTGATGCTGGGCCTGGCCGGGGTTGCCGTGCTGGTGTGGGATACCGCGGGCGCCGGCGTTGCCGGCGTGCCGCTGGCGATCGCCGCCGCGCTGCTGGCTGCCGTGTGCTACGGTTTTGCGGTGAACTATTCAAAGCGGCGCCTGGCTGGAGTCCAGCCGCTGGTGGTCGCTTTCGGCAGCCAGCTGGCCGCCTCTGTCGTGCTGCTGCCGCCGGCGCTGCTGTCCTGGCCGCAACAGGCGATCGCGCCTTCAATCTGGCTGTGCGTCGCTGCCCTCGGCGTGATCTGCACCGGCCTTGCCTACATCTTATATTTCCGCCTGATCGAACGGGTGGGTGCCGCTTATGCCGCCTCCGTCACTTTCCTGATTCCGGTCTTCGGGCTGATCTGGGGCACCGTTTTCCTTGATGAAAAAATCACACCGGCAATGCTGGCCGGCTGCGCCATCACCCTGCTTGGGACCGGGCTTGCGAGCGGCAAGCTGGACGATTTGCTGCCAGGGAAGCGAAAAAAATTGGCATGAAGCGGGCAGCCATGACAGAAAGGTATTGTCGCGCGTTGTAAAAATTTGATTAAATGATTAAAAAATACTGATTTATTATTGTTTTACGATAATTTTATATTAAAATACGACCATCCTATCGAACAGGAGGCGTCGTGCAGCAAAACATCATCACCCTGGTCCGCCGCGTCCTGGCCGCGCTCTGCTCATGGCTGGCCATTGCCATACTGGGTTTCTATCTCGCCGCCAGGATCTTGCCGCATCTGGGCATCAGCGCCTCACTCGAAATGGTCCTCCAGCACACCCTGGCCGACCAGGCCATAGCGCGTCTTGGCAACACCTTCTGCATTTCCATCCACCTCAATAACAAGCAATAAACCCAAGGACGCTGCATGAAACAAGATCGCATTGCGCAAACCAGCCAGCGCATGGCCAGCCTTACCATGCTGTTGCTGGTTGCCATACTGGTTTTCAATATCGGCGGCTGGCTGTTTCCCGATACGCTCAGTCAAGTACTGGATTTTTCCAACGCCGGGACCAAGCTTGGCATCGACATTTCCACCCTGCCGCCATGGCAGCTGCTGGGCGCCATCGTCCTCACCAATATCCCGCTGCTGGCATTGGGATACGGCTTGTTCCAGCTGCGCGCGCTGTTCCGGCGCTATGCCCTAGGCGAATATTTCTCGCCGGCGGCCGCCATCCACCTGGGCCGGGTCGGCCACGGCATCGCGTGGTGGGTGCTGCTGGATTTCCTGTGCGGGCCGCTGTCTTCCGTCTGGCTGACGATCACCCGGCCGGCGGGCCAGCGCCTGCTCAACATCGGCTTTGACAGCAATGCGATAGTCGCCCTCTTCATGGCGGCCTGCATCACCGTGATCGCCCGCATCCTGCAACGCGCCAGCGAAGTCGACGCAGAAAATCGGCAGTTCGTATAAATGAGCATCGTCATTACGCTGGACGTCATGTTGGCAAAACGCAAGGCGAAATCCAAGGATCTGGCAGCGGCCATCGGCATCACCGAGCAAAACTTGTCCCTGCTAAAACAAGGCAAGGTAAAGGGCGTGCGCCTGGAAACCCTGGAAGCGATCTGCCGCTACCTGGATTGCCAGCCGGGCGACCTGCTGAGTTACCAGCCGGACGACAAGGCTGCTGCAAGGGAAACCGACTCCCTTCCTGATCAACACTGAAAACATGGCTAACGAGAGCCGCTGGCCTGCTGCGGTAAACCGGCGTGCAATGAGCCTGGGCTTGTTGCTGTCCTTGCTGCTGCATGTCGGTTTGCTGCAACTGTTCCGCCCTCACAAAACAATCGATGCCGCTCCGGCTGCGCAGGCAGCGATGACGCTGTTGCTGCTGCCGGCAGCGCCGCCCCTGCCAGTCTCGGTACGAGCGCTATCGCCGGCCAAGCCAGTAGTCGTGCAGCATGGCTCGCGCCCTGATAAATCGTCTCTACGCGCAAATACAATAACGCCGCCGCTGCCTGCTCCGCCGCGCGAAAACAGCATCAGCGACATGGCAGCCATCCCCCAGTCGCAGGGCAAACAACCTCGCGTGGATCTGGACGCCGCACTGAAAACGGCCCGACAGATAGCCACAGATCCCGCCAGCAGGCGCAACGGCACCGCCGTCTCGCAATTGCAAACGCATCCGCTCGAAGCTCGGCCGGACAGCCGCCTGGCGCAGGACATTCAACGCAGCGCGCGTGCCGACTGCCTCGACGTCGGCCGCCCTTTCGGTTTGTTGGCGCCACTGGTGCTGGCCGCCGATGCGGTATTGTCAAAAAAAGATGGCGGCTGCAAGTGGTAGCGTTCGCTGATGTTCTTGTGGCTGGCCGGTTACGGTGTTACATTTTTCTCTTTTGCAATTCGGGGTCAGGGCCAAATAAACTATTCGACTCTGACCCTAATTAATTTCGCAACAATGGAGAGAAAACGATATGCGCGCCATCCTCAATTTCCTGTGGTTTGTGCTGGGCGGGGTGTTCATGGGCCTGGGTTGGTGGCTGGCAGGCGCCGTCGCCTTCCTCACGATAGTCGGCATCCCATGGGGCAAAGCCTGTTTTGTGATCGGGCAGTTCACTTTCTTCCCTTTCGGCAGGGAAGCCGTGAGCCGGAAAGAACTGAACAATAGGGACGATATCGGCACCGGCGGCCTGGGCCTGGTAGGCAATATCCTGTGGTTCGTGTTTGCCGGCGTCTGGCTGGCTATCGGCCACGTACTGTCGGCCATCGCCTGCTTCATCAGCATCATCGGCATTCCGTTCGGCGTCCAGCACCTGAAGCTGGCCGGCATTGCGCTGGCGCCTATAGGGAAAACCATTGTGACGAAAGAAGTGGCGGCTGCGGCACGCCGGCAAGGCGCGGAAGATAGCGTCGCCAAGTTGCGCGGCAACGCGTAGACGGCCCGGATCGGCGACGTTACGCTTATTTTTTGCCGATGCGGCCTGCTGCTCCCTGCGGCGCCGTATTCGCAACCGCGCCGCGCACTTCGAAACGGACCTGGTCAACCACAGCCATTTTATGGTCCAGCAATTCCAGCACATGCCGGCCGGGCCATGGCATCCAGTCGAGAGCAAGCGGCGAATCGGAAGCTGCTGCCTGGCGGTTGGTTGTCTTACCATTTATCTTACCGGTCTTCGCCACCGGCAGCGCCAGCAGCTTGCCATCCAGCCGCCACGTACCGCTGGATAAACCATCTGCGGCAAACCGTATGCGCTGCCGCTGCGGCGGAATATCCGGGTCCAGCGCTACCAGCATGCCCGGCGTCGGATAACGGATGGCAATGCTGATGTCGTCTGACTTGGCGGTGGTGATCAGGCTTTGCTCTGTCCCCGCCAGGAAATACTCCGGGCGCGGCGCTTCAATCTTGTCTTGGTAGCGGATATCCTGCTCCACCACGCCGGCCGGTTTTTGCGGAATCTGCTGCCGCAGCTGGTCACGCGTGTGCAGGTATTGCATCACTTCCTGCCAGACCGGCGCGGCGCCGGTCACGCCGGATACGTCCCACATCGGCAGACCCGACGCATTGCCGACCCAGACGCCCACTGTATACCGGTCCGAATAACCGACCGCCCAGTTGTCGCGCATGTCCTTGGAAGTACCGGTCTTGACTGCCGCCCAGACGCGCGTCGAAAGCGCGTTCTCCAGGCCGAACGTGCGGCTGCGGGCGCTGCGGTCGGACAAGATGTCACCGATGATGAAAGCGGCGCCGGGATCCATCACCTTGTGCATTTTTACCGCAGGATCGCTCAGCGCAGTGCGCACACCGCTGTAGCGTCCCTGGTTGGCCAGCGCGCGGTAGGCATTGCTCAGCGCCAGCAGGCTGACGTCGGCGCTGCCCAGCGCCAGGCTGTAGCCGTAATAGTCACCGGATTCGCGCAGCTGGAAACCCAGTCCTTGCAGCCGTTCGAAGAAAGTCGTGGGCGTCACCGTCACCAGGGTGCGCACCGCCGGAAT
>NZ_JAQGLV010000169.1 GCF_028292705.1 Collimonas fungivorans
CGTGCGTTTCGAAGACATCTATAAACGCTGCTAAGGCAGCCAACCTGGTACAACACTATGCTCCCGATTCAAAATTCCATATTCAAGGCTTACGACATTCGCGGAATCGTCGGTAAAACCCTAGACGTCGGCATCGCGCGCCAGATCGGGCAGGCCTTCGGTACTGCAGCCCGGACGAAGGGTGAAAAAACGGTCATTATCGGTCGCGACGGCCGCCTGTCCGGACCTGAACTTGCCACCGCCCTGGCGGCCGGCTTGCGGGACGCCGGTGTGGATGTAATCGATCTGGGCGTGGTGGTGACGCCGATGGTGTATTTTGCGACCCATGTGCTGGGCGCACAGTCCGGCATCATGGTTACCGGCAGTCATAATCCGCCCGACTACAACGGCTTCAAGATGGTGCTGGCGGGCGAGGCGATATACGGCGACGCCATCCAGCAGCTGTACCAGGCCATCGAAGACGGCAGCGTCGAGGCAACCATATCTGTGCCAAGCGGCAGCTACCGGCGGCACGACATCAAGCAGGCTTATCTGCAGCGCATCGTCAGCGACACCAAGCTGGCGCGGCCGATGAAGATCGTGGTCGATTGCGGCAACGGCGTCGCCGGCGCCTTTGCCGGCGAGCTGTACCGTGCGCTTGGCTGCGAGGTGCAGGAACTGTTCTGCGAAGTGGACGGCACTTTCCCCAACCACCATCCCGATCCGGCGCATCCGGAAAACTTGCAGGATGTGATCCGCGCCCTGCAAAATTCCGATGCCGAAATCGGCCTGGCCTTCGACGGCGACGGCGACCGCCTCGGCGTGGTGACCAAGGATGGCCAGATTATCTATCCAGACCGGCAGCTGATGCTGTTTGCCGCAGATGTGCTGACGCGCCATCCGGGCCGCGAGATCCTGTACGACGTCAAATGCACACGCCACCTGGCACCGTGGATCACCGAACACGGCGGCAAGCCGCTGATGTGGAAGACCGGCCACTCGCTGGTCAAGGCCAAGATGCGTGAAACCGGCGCGCCGCTGGGCGGCGAAATGAGCGGCCATGTGTTCTTCAAGGACCGCTGGTACGGTTTCGATGACGGCCTGTACGCCGGCGTGCGCCTGCTGGAACTGCTGAGCCGCGAAAACGATCCGTCGGCGGTGCTGAATGCCTTGCCGCAATCGTCCAGTACGCCTGAGCTGCAGCTGAAACTGGAAGAAGGGGAGAATTTCAGCCTGATCGAAAAACTGCAAGGCGAGGCGAAATTTCCCGGGGCCGACGACATCATCAAGATTGATGGCTTGCGCGTCGAATATCCAGATGGCTTCGGCCTGGCGCGCTCATCCAACACCACCCCGGTCATCGTGATGCGCTTCGAAGCCGAGTCGCCCTCGGCGCTGCTGCGCATACAGGCGGAATTCAAGCGGGTGATCCTGGCCGCCAAGCCTGATGCGGCATTGCCTTTCCCGTAGTTTTCCAGATGAGTTTTTTTCCATCGCTCCAACGTTCATCGCTCAACCCTAGCGCAGCCGCTCGCTACGTGTTCATCGACAATGCCAAGGCCATCGGCATTGTCCTGATCGTTATCGGCCACAGCAAAGGCTTGTCGGACTATATGGTGCGCCTGCTGTTCAGCTTCCACGTGCCGCTGTTTTTCTTCATTTCCGGATTCTTGCTCAAGCCAGGCAAATTGGACGAATCCGTGTACGGCAATGCAAAAAAAATATTGCGCACCCTGGCCTGGCCGTATTTCCTTTTTTTTTGCTTCGCTTACCTGTATTGGCTGGCTACCCGCAACATCGGAGCGAAGGCGGCATTGTCTGTCGGACGCCTGTGGTACGACCCCGTCGCCGGCTTGCTGACAGGCCTGGAGCCAGACCTGTATATCAATCCGCCGCTCTGGTTCTTTCCTTGCCTGGTAGCGACGGTGATCCTGTACCAGGCAGCGCGCAAGCTGTTGAACCTGACCGCCGCCACGTGCTGGTTTGTGATTCTCGGATTTGCCGTCACGCTGGCCGTCAGCCGTCCGCCTTACAGGCTGCTGCTTGGCCTGGATACGATGTGGCCAGCGCTGTCGTTTTATGCCATCGGGCAGTATGTCCGCGAACGCGCCTGGTTTGACAACATGCGCGCTGGCCATCTGCTCCTGGCGGGCTTGATTGCTTGTGCGCTGCTGGTCGGCGTCGGGCAATTGAACGACAGGGTGGATCTGGCCACCATGTATTTCGGCGCGCAACCGTTGCTTTACCTGCCGGTTTCCCTGTTCGGGATCGCCGCCGTTTTATGTGTTTCTAAATTATTCCCGGCATCAGGGATAGCCGCCTGGCTTTCAGAAAATACCCTGGTGATTTTCCCGGCGCATTTCGTTTTCCTTGGCCTGGTGCGCGGCGCGGCTCTTTCCCTGCGCATCATCGATAACAACTACCGCTACGGGATGGGCTGGAGCGTCGCCAGCAGCGCTTTGGCGCTCCTGCTTTGTGTTCCCGTGGTTTATGTCTGGCGTCGTTTGCCGAAATAGCATGGCGCATGTGAACTGCCGTTGCAAAAGGCAGGATTTGCGCTAATATACTGTATATATGTACAGTATATTGGTGCCGAGATGTCAGATTATCAAAAAAAGCCTTTTCCCCAGGTAATCCAGTTCCAGCCTCCCGGCGTGGCGCGCAAGGGCCGCGGCGCGACCAGCAACATGCAAGGCCGCTTTGAAGTTGCGCAGCGCGAGGAGTTCGACGACGGCTGGGCGGCGGAAGATGAATTGCAGGAGCCGGCCGCGCTGCGCACCATCGTCACCGAAGAACAGGCAAAGAGCATCCTCAGCCGCAACGCCTCGCCGGACCTGCCGTTCAATGTCTCGCTGAATCCCTACCGCGGCTGCGAGCACGGCTGCATCTACTGTTTCGCGCGGCCGACCCATAGCTACCTGGGGCTGTCGCCCGGGCTGGATTTCGAGAGCCGGATTTTTGCCAAGGTGAACGCGCCGGAATTGCTGCTGCGCGAGCTGGCGCGGCCGTCTTATGTCGCCGAATCGATCGCGCTGGGCATCAACACCGATGCCTACCAGCCTTGCGAGCGCGGATTGTTGCTGACGCGGCGCATCTTGCAGGTGCTGCACGATTGCGAACATCCGCTGGCCCTGATCACCAAATCGTCGCTGATCGAGCGCGATATCGACTTGCTGGCCGCCATGGCGGCCAAGCGGCAGGCGGTGGCGGCGGTCACCATCGCTACGCTGGACGCGTCCATTGCCCGCACGCTGGAGCCGCGTGCGGCGACGCCCGCGCGGCGTCTGCGCACCATCCGCACGCTGGCGGAGGCCGGCATCCCGGTCAGTGTCAGCGTGGCGCCCATGATTCCGTTCATCACCGAACCGGATATGGAACGCGTGATGGAGGCGGCCGCCGAGGCTGGCGCGGTGCGCGCCGGTTATACCGTATTGCGTCTGCCGTGGGAGGTGAATCCCTTGTTCAAGAACTGGCTCCAGGCGCATTTTCCGGAGCGCGCCAACCGCGTGATGAACCGCATCCGCGAGATGCGCGGCGGCGCCGACTATGACGCTGATTTTGCCACCCGCATGCGCGGCGAGGGCGTGTGGGCCGATCTGTTGCGGCAGCGTTTTGAAAAGGCCGTAGTCAGGTTCGGCCTGACGCACGGCGGTTCGTTCGGCACGCTGGATACGAGCCGTTTCCGGCGGCCATACGTGCCGCCGGAAAAAGACCGCTTGTCAGGTCAGATGGGTTTGTTTTAGCGAGGGAAGGGACTCGGCTCGACGGTCATGCGGCAGTCTGGCCTTTCAGCAGCACCAGCAGGGCGCCGGAACCGCCTTCGGCAGCGGTGGCCTGGCAGAAGGCCAGTACTTCTTCCTTCTGCACCAGCCAGTTGCGGACCTTGGATTTCAGCACCGGCTCCTTGTTGATGGAACCCAGTCCCTTGCCGTGGATGATGCGCACGCAGCGCCAGCCGCGCTTGGCCGCCAGGCGCAGGAATTCGGCCAGGGCTTCGCGCGCTTCTTCGCGCCGCAGGCCATGCAGGTCGAGCTGCTGCTGGATGGTCCAGTGGCCGCGCCGCAGCTTGCGCATGACGTCGGGGCCGATGCCGTTGCGGGCGAAGCTGAGCGTTTCATCGGTGTCGAGCAGGGTTTCGATGTTGAAATCGTCCGACAGCGATGCTTCCAGCGCGGCTTGTTCGTCGGCGAGGTGCTGGCGCGCGATCGGCAGCGGGCGCGGGATGTCCGGCGTGAATTTGGACGGAACCGCCAGCGGCTTGACGTTGCCGATGCTGCTGCGGAAGATGTCGGCGTCGCGTCGTGCTTCCTGCTCGCGGCGTTTGGTTTCGGCCGCGGCGGCCTGGCGTGCTTCATCCTGCGCCTTGATTTCCTTGCGCAGCGATTTGAGGGCGCTGAAGTCTTTGATCGGGCCGGCCATGATGTGCGTGTTTGGTTATGGAGGGCGGCGGTCCTGAAGGCCGCGACGATAACGCTGTCGCGGCCTTCAGGACAGGGTCTCAGTCTTCCAGGAAGCGCTGTGCATCCAGCGCCGCCATGCAGCCGGTGCCGGCGCTGGTGATGGCCTGGCGATAGATGTGGTCCTGGACGTCGCCGGCAGCGAACACGCCCGGCACGCTGGTGGCGGTGGCCATGCCTTCCAGGCCGGTCCTAGTCTTGATGTAGCCGTTGTGCATTTCCAGCTGGCCGTCGAAAATGCCGGTGTTCGGCTTGTGGCCGATGGCGATGAAGACGCCGTGCAGCGTGATCGGCGTGACGCTGCCGTCGGCCACCGACTTGATGTTGATGCCGGTGACGCCGCTGGCGTCGCCGGTGACTTCATCCAGCGTGTGGTTGTACTTGATGACGATCTTGCCTTCCGCCACCTTGGCGTTGAGGCGGTCCACCAGGATCGGTTCGGCGCGGAACTTGTCGCGGCGGTGGATCAAGGTGACCTTGCTGGCGATGTTCGACAGATACAGCGCTTCTTCCACCGCGGTATTGCCGCCGCCGACCACGGCGACTTCCTGGCCGCGGTAGAAGAAACCGTCGCAAGTGGCGCAGGCCGAGACGCCTTTGCCCATGAACGCTTCTTCCGACGGCAGGCCGAGGTACTGGGCCGAGGCGCCGGTGGCGATGATCAGGGCGTCGCAGGTGTACTCGCCGGAGTCGCCGATCAGGCGAAATGGTTTTTCCGACAACTTGGTGGTGTGGATATGGTCGAAAATGATCTCTGTGTTGAATTCTTCTGCGTGTTTGAGCAGGCGCTGCATCAATTCCGGACCTTGCACGCCGTGCGGGTCGCCGGGCCAGTTCTCGACGTCGGTGGTAGTCATCAGCTGGCCGCCTTGCTCGACGCCGGTGATCAGGACCGGCTTCAGGTTGGCGCGGGCGGCATAGACAGCGGCGCTGTAACCGGCAGGCCCGGAACCGAGGATCAGGACATGGGCGTGCTTGGAGGGTTTGGTAGTGGTCATCGTGTGCCTCAGGTAACAGATATCAAAAACAGTTGTCGGACAGGGTTGCCGCCAGCGCAAACTTGCGGCGAATGATGCTGTCCCCAGCTGATCAGATGATGAATGCGGATTTATGGCCGCTGGTGGCGGATAAATATTGTCAAGATCATCAAATTGCGCTCAAAAACTCGGTAAGATTATAGTCGAGCCGACGCTTTCAAGTGTGCGGCGCATCAAAAATCCTCGTTCGCCAAGCTTGGTTTTTTGCTCATGTTTCAAATGGAAACCAAATGGAAATATCAAACACTGGTTATATATATAGGTATTAGGTGCATAATTTCAACTTGCGAATGCATTCCGCGCACCTGTAAAGTGATAACGAAGTAACACCAACCGGATTTATGACTAGAACAAGCCAAGCCTATACCCGCAACACCAAGCCGCAAGAGGCGCAGCCTTTGCCGAGCCGCCTGGTCCGGCTGCTGTATGAAGCGCGCTGGATCATCTATGCGGTCATCACCGCCTACCTGATCATCATTTTCGCCAGTTATTCGAAATCCGATCCGGGCTGGTCGCACGCCAATGTGGTGCCGCACCTGCATAACTGGGGCGGGCGCATCGGCGCCTGGCTGTCCGACCTGATGCTGTTCGTGTTCGGCGCCTCGGCATGGTGGTGGTGCGCGTTGCTGCTGCGCACCTTGTGGCAGGGCTACCGGCGCATTTCCCAGCGTTTCCTGGTGGAAAAGACGGGCGAGCCCGAGCATCACCAGGAAGGCTTGATCCGCGGCGCCGGCTTCGCCTTGATCCTGGTCGGCAGCATGGGCATCGAATACACCCGCATGTCGTCGCTGCATATGCAGTTGCCGCGCGCGCCCGGCGGCGTGCTGGGGCAGCTGATCGGCAGCGGCGCGCAAACCGCGCTCGGTTTTACCGGCTCCACCTTGTTCCTGCTATTGTTGTTCGCACTTGGCATCAGCCTGTTTTTCCATGTGTCGTGGCTGACCGTGGCCGAGCGCATCGGCGCCGGCATCGAGAACGGGCTGCTGTGGCTGAAGAATTTTTATGTCGCGCGCGAAGACCGCAAAGTAGGTCAGGTCGCCGCCGTCAAGCGTGAAGAAGTAGTGGTGCAGGAACGCGCCAAGATCGTGGTGGCGTCGCCGATCCGGATCGAGCCGCAGGTGGTTGCCGTGCCGAAATCGGAGCGGGTGGAAAAAGAGCGGCAAACCGCCTTGTTCACGGATTTGCCGGACACCAACCTGCCGCCATTGTCGCTGCTGGACGAAGCGCCGCCGCAGCAGCAGACCGTGAGCGTCGAGACGCTGGAATTCACCAGCCGCCTGATCGAGAAAAAACTGTCCGATTTCGGCGTGCAGGTGAAGGTGGTGGCCGCTTATCCCGGCCCGGTGATTACCCGCTACGAAATCGAACCGGCGACCGGCGTCAAGGGCAGCCAGATCGTCGGCCTGGCGCGCGACCTGGCGCGTTCGCTGTCGCTGACTTCGATCCGCGTGGTGGAAGTGATCCCCGGCAAAATGTTCATGGGCCTGGAATTGCCCAACCCTAAACGGCAGATTGTGCGCCTGACCGAGATCCTTGGCTCCAAGGTCTACAACGACGGCGTCTCCAGCCTCACCATCGCGCTCGGCAAGGATATCGCCGGCCATCCGGTGGTGGCGGACCTGGCCAAGATGCCGCACTTGCTGGTGGCCGGCACTACCGGCTCGGGTAAATCGGTGGGCATCAACGCCACCATCCTGTCCCTGCTTTATAAATCCGATCCGAACCAGGTGCGCCTGATCCTGATCGACCCGAAAATGCTGGAGCTGTCGATCTACGAAGGCATCCCGCACCTGCTGGCGCCAGTGGTGACCGACATGCGCCAGGCCGGCCATGCGCTGAACTGGGCGGTCAACGAGATGGAGCGCCGCTACAAGCTGATGTCGAAGATGGGTGTGCGCAACCTGACCGGCTACAACCAGAAGATCACCGACACCGACAAGCGCGAAGAAAAAATCCCGAATCCGTTCAGCCTGACGCCGGATGCGCCCGAACCGCTGGAAAAACTGCCGACCATCGTTGTCATCATCGACGAGCTGGCCGACCTGATGATGGTGGTCGGCAAGAAGGTGGAAGAGCTGATCGCGCGTATCGCGCAAAAGGCGCGCGCCGCCGGCATCCACTTGATTCTGGCGACGCAGCGCCCATCTGTAGACGTGATCACCGGCCTGATCAAGGCCAATGTGCCGACCCGGATCGCGTTCCAGGTCAGCAGCAAGATCGATTCGCGCACGATTCTCGACCAGATGGGGGCGGAAGCGCTGCTCGGCATGGGCGACATGCTGTACATGCCGCCCGGCACCGGCTTGCCGATCCGGGTCCATGGCGCGTTCGTTTCGGATGAGGAAGTGCATCGGGTGGTCGACTACCTGAAGGAACAGGGCGAGCCGAACTACATCGAAGGGATACTGGAAGGCGGCGTGCTGGAAGACGGCGCCGACGGCCCGCTCGGCGGCGGCGCGGGGACTGGCGGCACCGAAGGCGACGAATTGTACGACCAGGCGGTGGCGGTGGTGCTGAAGAACCGGCGCGCCTCGATTTCGCTGGTGCAGCGCCATCTGCGCATCGGCTACAACCGCGCGGCGCGCTTGCTGGAGCAGATGGAAACAAGCGGACTGGTCTCAACCATGCAATCCAACGGCAACCGGGAAATCCTGGTGCCGGCGGGGAATAGCAACACGGAGCAATAAAATATGCAAAAGAAAATCATCGCCAGCATGGCCGGCAAGAGCAACATGTTCGCCAAGTTCAAATCGGGCCGCCTGATCGTCGGCCTGTCGCTGAGCATGGCGCTGCTGCCGTCGCTGGCCCATGCCAGCGCGCTGGAGCAGTTCAAGTCGTTCGTCAGCAGCACGCAGTCGGCCAAGGGTGAATTCTCGCAGCAGCTGGTGAAAATCGACGCAGGCAAGGCGCCCAAGGTCACCAGCACTTCCAGCGGCATTTTCATCTTCGCCCGGCCCGGCAAGTTCATCTGGACTTATCAGAAGCCGTACGAACAGGTGCTGCAAGCCGACGGCGACAAGCTGTACATCTACGACAAGGACCTGAACCAGGTCACCACCAAGAGCCTGGGCAATGCGCTGGGCTCTTCACCGGCGGCGATCCTGTTCGGCAGCAACGACCTGGAAAAGAATTTTGTCCTGAAAGAAGGCCAGGCCAAGGATGGCATGGAGTGGCTGGAAGCGACGCCGAAAGCCAAGGACACCACCTTCGACCATATCGGCATCGGCCTCAAGGACGGTGTGCCGCAGGCGATGGAGCTGCGTGATTCGTTTGGCCAGGTGTCGCTGCTGACCTTCAAGAATTTCGTCAAGAATCCGCCGCTGTCGACCGGGCAGTTCCAGTTTGTCGTGCCCAAGGGCGCGGATGTGCTCAATCAATAGCGAGAGGTTGAGCGGCTAGGCCTGTTCCAGGAACTCCAGCTTGTTGGCGACCTCGCGCCAGGCTTCGTGGTCAGGCAACGGTGCTTGTGAGCGGGTGATCGGTTTCCAGTCCGGATGGGCGGCAAGACGGGCGTTGATTTCGGCGAAATGGCGCTGTTCGTCGGGCAAGTCGGTCTGGTTGTAGATCGCGCCGACCGGGCATTCAGGCACGCACATCGAACAGTCTATGCAGTCCTCGGGGACGATCACCAGGAAATTCGGCCCTTGCCGGAAGCAATCCATAGGGCAGACCTCGACGCAGTCGGTGTATTTGCAGCGGATGCAGGAATCGGTGACGACAAAGGGCATGGCGAGGCGGAGAGCTGGTCAAAATCGACAGGGATTCTCTCACAATCGCCATCTTCGCGCATCGGGCCGTAGCCGGCAGGTTTTCGGGGCGGCCGCTGTTGCATTGCAGATGCTGCATTACATTTGATTTTTCAAACAAAGACCATTTTTCACCGAACCATGTCCGATCTCTTCAAAGTAGAACCCACACCGCCACTGGCTGAAGCCCTGCGTCCGGCGACCCTGGACGAAGTGATCGGGCAGAGCCACCTGCTGGGGCCGGGCAAGCCGCTGCGGCTGGCGTTTGAATCCGGCAAGCCGCATTCCATGATCCTGTGGGGACCGCCCGGTGTCGGCAAGACCACGCTGGCGCGGCTGACCGCGAATGCCTTCGACTGTGAATTTATCCCGCTGTCGGCGGTGTTTTCGGGTGTCAAGGATATCCGTGCGGCGATGGAGCAGGCGCAGCAGAACCTGGCGCAAGGCAAGCATACGATCCTGTTCGTCGACGAAATCCATCGCTTCAACAAGTCCCAGCAAGACGCCTTGCTGCCGTATGCCGAATCCGGCCTGGTGACCTTCATCGGCGCCACTACCGAAAATCCCTCGTTTGAAGTCAACTCGGCTTTGCTGTCGCGGGCGCAGGTGTATGTGCTGCAGGCGCTGACCGAGGATGAACTGAAGCTGCTGCTGGCGCGCGCGCAGGAGCGGGTATTGTCGCACCTGCAGTTTGACGATGCCGCGGTCGATACCCTGATCGGTTATGCCGACGGCGATGCACGCAGGCTGCTCAACCTGCTGGAGCAGAGCGGCAGCGCCATCAAGGCTTCCGGCGTGACCCAGGTCACCAGCGAGTTCCTGCAAAATGCGCTGACCCTGAATGCGCGCCGCTTCGACAAGGGCGGCGATAATTTCTACGACCAGATTTCAGCCTTGCACAAATCGGTGCGCGGCTCCAGCCCGGACGGCGCGCTGTACTGGCTGTGCCGCATGCTGGACGGCGGCGCCGATCCCAAATACCTGTCGCGCCGGATCGTGCGCATGGCCTGGGAAGATATCGGCCTGGCCGACCCGCGCGCAATGCAGATTGCCAACGACGCCGCGGCGACCTATGAACGGCTGGGTTCGCCGGAAGGCGAGCTGGCGCTGGGGCAGGCAGTCATCTACCTGGCGATCGCGGCCAAGAGCAATGCCGGCTACAACGCCTTCAACCAGGCCATGGCGTTTGTCCGCAAGGACAAATCGCGGGAAGTGCCGGTACACCTGAGAAATGCGCCGACCAAGCTGATGAAGGAACTCGGCTACGGCCACGAGTATCGTTATGCGCACGACGAGCCGCATGCCTATGCGGCCGGCGAGACCTATCTGCCGGACGGCATACACGATCCTGGCTGGTACCAGCCAGTGCCGCGCGGGGTGGAGTCCAAGATCGCCGAGAAAATGCAGTTCCTGAAAAGCCTGGACGACCAGGCCAACACCGGCAAAGACTAAGGCCGGGAACGAAACGTCAGGCCGCGCGCACCGGCGAAAACAGCGTGGCGAAATCGACTTCCTTGGGCTGGCTGGTTTCGGTCAGCAGTTCGGTGGCGTATTCGCCCAGATGATGTTCCATCAGCCTGGCGGCGCGTTCCGCATCCCCTTGTTCGATCGCATCCAGAATGCCGCCGTGTTCGTCGGCCGAGCAGCTGTTGCGCTTCGGCGTTTCATACAAACCTATCAGCAGGGAAGTGCGGGCGATCAGGGTGCGCAGGTAGGCGCTCACGATGTTGTTCTGGTTGGCTTCGCTGAGCTTGATATGGAATTCGCCCGACAGGCGTATCCATTCTCCCCAGTTGCCTTGTTCGCGCAACGCATGCTCGCGTTTCACCAGCGCCCGCAATTCCGGCAACACCTTGCGTTTGCCGGCCAGGCTCTTGACCGAGCCGCCTTCGAGGATGACGCGCGCCTCGAATACTTCGCGCGCTTCCTTCACGTCATGCATGGCGATCACCGCGCCGCGGTTCGGCTGCAGGTCGATCACGCGCTCATGCGCCAGTTTCACAAAAACCCGCCTTAAGGTGCCGCGCGTGACGCCGAATGCTTCGCACAGCGGCGCTTCGACCAGGCGTGTTCCCGGCGGCAGCTGGTGGTCGAGGATGGCGTCGATGATGGCGAGGTGGATGCGAGCATCGATTTCATCGTTGCTCAATTCGGCTTGCTCGTCTCTGGGAACTGCGCTCATGCCGCGGCCTCCGGTTCGGTTCCAGGCGTATTCAATATCGACATTGTGCACAATTTATACATGAATCGCAGCATTTTTCCATTGACATGGCAACAGTATAAGTCCGAAGCCTGCAGCTTGCACGGCTAGCTTGGCTTTCGCGCATCCAGCCCCTGAAAATTTGCATCATTGCGAGGCAGGTGCACAATAATGGCTGGTTTTGCACCAGTTTGTGCAGTTTTCCAGCCGCCGGAACCTTGCTGCCACCGCCCGTTCCACGGTCGGAAAAATCCCTTTTTTCACAGCCATCCCATTCTTGGCCACTCGGCTGCTACGATGCTTGGCACGATTCTGGCTTACAGGATGCTCATGATTGTGCGCAATCATATATCTGATTGTCGATGATTTATCGAATTTCATCGTCGACCAGCTTTGCCAATCAAAACCAGGCCCTGGCGATTCAATTCTTGCCTGGCCTGATTTGTTAACGCTCTGGATTAGGAGTCACGATGGAACAGCACAATGCGATTATCAAGCCCTCGTACGACGACCGGCTGACCAACGACGACCTGGCGCCGCTGAAAAAACAGACCTGGGGCAGCTACAATATTTTTGCGTTCTGGATGTCCGATGTGCATAGCGTAGGCGGCTACGTGACCGCCGGCAGCCTGTTTGCGCTCGGGCTGAGCAGCTGGCAGGTGCTGGTGGCGCTGCTGGCCGGCATCATGATCGTGCAATTCTTCGCCAACCTGGTGGCCAAGCCCAGCCAGGTCACCAGCGCCCCTTATCCAGTCATCTGCCGCACTACCTTCGGCGTGCTGGGCGCGAACATCCCGGCGATTATCCGCGGACTGATTGCGGTGGCCTGGTACGGCATCCAGACCTACCTGGCGTCCGGCGCCTTCCTGCTGATCGTGCTCAAGTTTTTCCCGCAGCTGGCGATTTACGCCGACCTCAAGCAATACGGTTTCGCCGGCTTGTCTTATCTCGGCTGGCTGGGTTTCATGGTGATGTGGGTATTGCAGGCGATCGTGTTCTGGACCGGCATGGACGCCATCCGCCGGTTCATCGATTGGGCCGGGCCGGCGGTGTACGTGGTGATGTTCCTGCTGGCCGCCTGGCTGATCAGCAAGGCCGGCTGGAGCAATATCGACCTGAACCTGGGCGGCATCAAATACAGCGGCGCGGCGGCAATCCCGATCATGATCAATGCTACCGCGCTGGTGGTGTCTTATTTCTCGGGGCCGATGCTCAACTTCGGCGATTTTTCGCGCTACGGCAAGGATTATCAATCGGTAAAGCGGGGAAATTTCTGGGGCCTGCCGGTCAATTTCCTCGGCTTCTCGTTGCTGACGGTTGTCTGCATCGCCGCCACCTTGCCGCTGTACGGCAAGCTGATTACCGATCCGGTGGAGATGGTGAGCCATATCGACAATACCTTTGCGGTGGTGCTGGGCGGCCTGACTTTCATGATCGCCACGGTCGGCATCAACATCGTCGCCAACTTCGTTTCGCCGGCTTTCGATTTTTCCAATGTGGCGCCGAAGCTGATCAGCTGGCGCATGGGCGGCATGATTGCCGCGGTCGCTTCGATTTTCATCACGCCCTGGAACCTGTTCAACAATCCGCACGTGATCCATTACACGCTCGACATCCTGGGTTCCTTCATCGGCCCCTTGTTCGGCATCCTGATTGCCGATTTCTACCTGGTGAAAAAACAGCAAGTGATCGTCGACGACCTGTACACCATGAATCCGAAGGGCGCTTACTGGTACAGCAATGGCTATAACTCCAAGGCCATCATCGCGCTGATTCCGTCGGCTGCGATTCCGGTGCTGTGCGTATTGCTGCCGTCGCTTGGCAGCCTGGCCAATTTCACCTGGTTCATCGGCATGGCCTGCGGCCTGGCGATTTACTGGACCATCAGCGATAAGCAGATAGTACCGAAGGCGGCAGGAGCAGCGAGCGCCTGATCTTGAAAATCAAAATCATCAATCCCAATACGACCTGGAGCATGACCGAGAAAATCGGCCAGTGTGCACGCCGGGTCGCCGCCATCGGCACCGAGGTGGTCGCGGTCAGCCCGGACATGGGGCCGGCGTCGATTGAAAGCCACTACGACGAAGCGCTGAGCGTGCCGGGCATCCTCGATGAAATCAGGAAGGGCGAGGCGGCCGGCGTCGATGCCTACGTGATCGCCTGTTTCGGCGATCCCGGCCTGTACGCGGCACGCGAAGCCGCGCGCGGTCCGGTGATCGGCATCGCCGAAGCGGCCATGCATGCCGCCAGCCTGATCGGCGGCAGTTTCAGCGTGGTCACCACGCTGGAGCGGACCTGCGGCATTGCCTGGCACCTGGCAGAGAGATACGGCATGCAGCGTTTTTGCCGCAAGGTACGCGCTTGCGAACTGAATGTGCTGGACCTGGAGCGGCCGGGCTCGGACGCGTACCGCATCATCCTGGCCGAATGCCGGCAGGCGATGGAGCAGGACAGGGTCGACAGCATTGTGCTCGGCTGCGCCGGCATGAGCGATCTCTGCAAGGCGATTGCAGAAGAGCTTGGCATCGCCGTGATCGACGGCGTGACAGT
>NZ_JAQGLV010000174.1 GCF_028292705.1 Collimonas fungivorans
CCGACGGCGTCTTGATGCTCAGCTGCCGCACGTAATCCTGCGCGGTGTCGCGGATCGCCGCCTGGTCCAGGAACAGGCCCTGGGTCAGGAACCGGTTCATGCTCGACATGGCGACATTGGTCTTGACGTCCAGCCCGGTAGCCAGGCCGAAGTGCTTGCGGTCTTCCGACAGGTAACCGATGCCGTGCGCCACCGCGTCCCGCGGCGACCTGATCGTCACCTTGGCGCCGTGCACCCGGATTTCGCCAGCGTCGATGCGGTCGGCGCCGAAGATGGCGCGCGCGACTTCGGTGCGGCCGGCGCCCATCAGGCCGGCAAAACCGAGGATCTCGCCTTTGCGCAGGCTGAAACTCACATCCTTGATGAACGCGCCGCGCTGCAGCCCCTTCACTTCCAGCACAACATCGTTGCCGGAGGTGTCGGGGATGGCCTGGTCACCGTTGTCGAGCTGGCGCCCTACCATCATGCCGATGATGGTCTCCATGGAGGTGGTGGCGGTCGGCACGGTGGCGATGTATTTGCCGTCGCGCATGACCGTGACGCGGTTGGAGATCTGCCGCAGCTCGTCCATCTTGTGCGAAATGTAGATGATGCCGACGCCGTGCGACTGCAGCTGGCGGATGATGCGGAACAAGTCTTCGATTTCAGCGTTGTTGAGCGCAGCCGTGGGCTCATCCATGATCAGCACGCGCGAGTCGAAGGACAGCGCCTTGGCGATTTCCACCATCTGCTGCTTGGCCACTGTCAGTTCGCTCACCAGCGTGCTGGGATCGAGGTCCAGCCGCATGCGTTCAAAAATCGCCTTGGTCTGCCGGTTCAGCGCCTCTTCGTCGAGGAACAGGCCGTAGCGGCCGCGCGGTTCGCGGCCGATGAATATGTTTTGCGCGGCGCTCAGGTGGTTCATCAGGTTGAGTTCCTGATGGATGATGCCGATGCCCAGCGCCTGCGCGGCGCGCGGGGTAGGAATTTCGACCGGCAGCCCTTCGATGCGGATTTCGCCGCTGTCCTTGGGATAGACCCCGGCCAGCACTTTCATCAGCGTCGATTTGCCGGCGCCGTTTTCACCCATCAGCGCATGGACCTCGCCGCGCATCAGGTCGAAGCGGCAGTTGTCGAGCGCCAGCACGCCGGGAAAACGCTTGGTCACGTTTTCCAGCGAAATAAGGCAGTCCGGCGTAGGAATTTCTGATTGCTGCATATCTACTCTCATGATGCACTGCCGGCGCTGCCGCCGACCGTGTTAAATCAATCTATCAAGATGCATTCAGGTCAGGGCGCGGTCGAGATGGCTGTAGCCGCCGTCCACGTACACCCATTGCCCGGTCGTGTGCGCGGCGCGCTGCGACAAGAGAAATACTGCGGTGTCGGCAATCTCCTCGGCCGTGGTAAGCCGTTTTCCGAGCGGTATCTTGCTGGTGATCGCGGCCAGTTTCTGCTCCGGATTGTCGAAACTGGCGATCCAGTTGCGGTACAGCGGCGTCATCACTTCGGCCGGGATCACGGCGTTGACCCGCACCCCGTCATTCGCCAGCGCCGCCGCCCACTCACGCGTCAGCGCCAGCTGCCCGCCCTTGGCGGCGCAATAGCCGCTGGTGTTGCCCTGGCCGGTCACGGCCGTCTTCGAAGAAATGTTGACGATGGCGCCGCGGCTGGCCTTCAGGTGCGGTACGCAGAAATGCGCCATCGTGTAGTAGTGGATCAGGTTCTTTTCAAGCGACAGCACGAAGGCGGCCCGGCCGGCGTCGAGGCCGATGTTGTCGTTGATGCCGGCATTGTTCACCAGGCCGTCCAGCCGTCCGAATTCGACTACGGTCTGCGCCACGGCTTGCCGGCACTTGTCCTCATCCATCAGGTCGAGCTGGAGGATGAGCGACTTGTCTTGCAAGGCCAGCAACGCCGTCTTGAATTCGGGCGCCGGCTGGCTTTTGCCCAGGATCACGGGAATCGCGCCTTCCGCCGCCAGCTGCAGCGAAATCGCAGCGCCTATTCCTGCGCCGCCGCCGGTCACGATCACCACTTTTCCCGCCAGATGTAGATCCACTTTGCCGTCTCCGTTTTTTATTTGTTTTATTTGTTTTGTCTACTAGTATGCGCTTTGCTAGCCGCGGAACTGGTATTGCTGCAGCGACTCAGGTTTCATCGTAATCGAAAACCCGGGCGCCGTCGGCGGCATGTACGATGCATTGCGTATGACGCAAGGATCGACGAAATGTTCATGCAGATGGTCGACATATTCCGTGACCCGCCCTGCCTTAGTGCCGGCAATGCAGACATAATCGATCATCGACAAGTGCTGCACATACTCGCACAGGCCGACGCCGCCGGCATGCGGACACACCGGCAGCTTGTACTTGGCCGCCATCAGCAGCACCGCCAGTATTTCATTGACGCCGCCGAGACGGCAGGAATCGATCTGCACCACGTCGATCGCGCCGCGCATGATGAACTGCTTGAAGATGATGCGGTTCTGGCACATTTCGCCGGTGGCGACCTTGACCGCGCCTATGCCTTCGCGGATTTTGCGGTGGCCCTCGACGTCGTCCGGGCTGGTCGGTTCTTCGATGAACCACGGCTTGGCGAACGCCAGCTGGTTGACCCAGTCGATCGCCTGGCCGACTTCCCACACCTGGTTGGCGTCTATCATCAGCTGCCGCTCTTGGCCGATCACTTCGCGGGCGATGGTGACGCGCCGGATGTCGTCTTCCAGGTCGCGCCCGACCTTGAGCTTGATATGGTTGAAGCCGTTGTCGATCGCTTCCTGGCACAGCCGCCGCAGCTTGGCGTCCTCATAACCCAGCCAGCCGGCGGAAGTGGTGTAGCACGGATAACCGTCCTGCTGCAGCAAGCGGATGCGCTCAGCCTTGCCCGGTTCCTGCGCGCGCAGCAAGGCCAGCGCTTCTTCCGGCGTGATGCAGTCGGTCAGGTAGCGGAAATCGATGGCGCGCACCAGTTCCTCGGGCGACATGTCGGTCACCAGCTGCCACAGCGGCTTGCCTTCCGCCTTGGCCCACAGGTCCCAGACCGCATTGACGACGGCGCCGGTGGCCAGGTGGATCGCGCCCTTGTCGGGGCCGATCCAGCGCAGCTGGCTGTCGGAGGTGATGTGGCGCCAGAAGCGGCCCATGTCGGCGCTGATCCAGTCCAGCTTGAGGCCGACCACCAGGTGTTCCATCGCCTTGATCGCGGCGCAGCAGATTTCATTGCCGCGGCCGATGGTGAAGGTCAGGCCATGGCCTTCCAGGCCGGGCTGGTCGGTTTCCAGAATGACATAGGCGGCGGAGTAGTCGGGATCCGGATTCATCGCGTCCGAGCCGTCCAGCATTTGCGAGGTTGGGAACCGCACATCCAGCACGCGGATTGATCGAATTGTCGTCATCGTGGTTCTCTTTAAAGTGAGATGGTGCGTTGGCGCTGCTCTCCCAGGCCGTCTATGCCGAGCCGCATCACCTGGCCGGCGCGCAGGTAGACCGGCGGCTTCTGTCCGAGGCCGACGCCAGGCGGCGTGCCGGTGGAAATCACATCGCCAGGCTGCAAGCTCATGAAGCGGCTCAGGTAGCTGACCAGCGCCGGCACCTGGAACACCATGGTCGAAGTATTGCCGTTCTGGTAGCGATGGCCGTCCACTTCCAGCCACAAGCCGAGGGCATGCGGATCGGCCACTTCATCGGCGGTCACCAGCCAGGGACCGAGCGGGCCGAAAGTATCGCAGCCTTTGCCCTTGTCCCAGGTGCCTCCCAGTTCGAGCTGGTATTTGCGCTCGGAGACATCGTTGATCACGCAATAGCCGGCGACGTGCTTGAGGGCGTCGGCTTCACTGATGTAGCGGCCGCCCAGGCCGATCACCACGCCCAGCTCCACTTCCCAGTCGGTCTTCAGGGAATCGCGCGGGATTTCGACGTCGTCGTCCGGACCGCAGATTGCGCTGGTCCATTTGTTGAACACCACCGGTTCCGACGGCACTTCCATGCCCGATTCGGCGGCGTGGTCGGAATAGTTCAAGCCGATGCAGATGAACTTGCCGACGGCGCCGACGCAAGGTCCGAGGCGCAGGTCTTGCTGCGGCGTACCGGCGACCAGCGGCAGGCTGTCCAGGTCCAGCGCCCGCAGCTTGTCCAGCTCCTGCGGCGTCAGGAAGCGACCGGCGATATCCGTCACCACGCCAGACAAGTCGCGCACGCGTCCCTGTGCATCCAGCACGCCGGGTTTTTCCTGGCCCTTCTGGCCGTATCTCAACAACTTCATGGTTTCGCTTTCATGGTGACGTTATTCAACAGGGATTGATTAATTGGACCAGCCGCCATCGATCAGATGGATGGCGCCGGTAGTAAAGGAAGATTCATCGGAAGCCAGGTACAAGGCCAGGGCCGCGATTTCGTCGGCCTTGCCGACCCGTCCCATCGGCTGGCGGGCGACAAACGCGGCCTCGATATCGGCAATCGGCACGTTTTGCTGCCGCGCCTGCTCCTTGATCCGCGCTTCGAGAGAAGGCGATTCGACGGTGCCGGGGCAGATAGCGTTGCAGCGGATGCCCTTGGCGACGAAATCGGCGGCCACCGCCTTGGTCAGGCCGATCACCGCTGCCTTGGTGGCGCCGTACACGAAACGATTGGGCACGCCCTTGACGCTGGAAGCGGCCGACGCCATGTTGATGATGGAACCGCCGCCCTGCGCCAGCATGCCCGGCAGCAGCGTGCGGATCAGGCGGTACATCGAGGAAACGTTGAGGTTCCAGGAGAACTCCCAGTCCTGTTCGGTGCAGTCGAGGATGCTGCCGTGATGGACAAAACCGGCGCAATTGAACAGCACGTCGAAAGACGAACCGGCCTGTGCCAATGCCGCCACGGCCTTGGCGTCGGTGACGTCGAGATGGCGGGTGGTCAGCTCGGTGCCGGCGGCGCGGGCCAGCGCGGCGGTTTCGTCCAACGCCGCCTGGTTGATGTCGGTAGCCAGCACCTGCGCACCCTCGCGGGCAAACATCAAGGCGCTGGCGCGTCCTATGCCTTGGCCTGCTGCAGTCACCAGGATGCGTTTTCCTTGAAGCCTCATGAACACTGTCTCCATATTGTTGATTGTGCGGACTTGCTTGCCGGTTGATGACAATCGGTCTATAGGTCCATTGGTTGGACCAATTCGCTTAGGGCAATCATAATGGTTAAATTTTGGCTTTGCAATACATAATTGCCAGTCGCCTGCTACCGGAGCAGAGTCGCCTTGCCTTCAGGTAACGATATGCTGCAATATGCAATCCATCACTACGCATCCCTTTTCCAGCATGCCCAGTTTCCAGCAAACGCCCAGTTGCATCCTTGAGCCCGGAACCGTGATTCCGCGCCACGTCCATGCGCAAGCCTATGCCACCATCGTGCTCGACGGCGGCTACCAGGAAGCCGGCGAACGCGGACGCTGGCATGTGCGGGCCGGCGATGTGCTGTTGCACGCACCCTTTTCGGCCCACTGGAACCGCGCCATCCCGCGCGGCGCCAGGGTCCTGAATTTGCCGGTTGCCATGCCTGTCGCTGAATCGGCATGCGGCCAGGTGGCCGATCCCGACCTGGTGATCCGCCTGGCCGGGCGCGATTCGCTGGAGGCCGCGGCGGCGCTCACGCACGGCTGGCGCCAGAGCCAGGGCAAACTGAGCGAAGCGCCGGACCTGCTGGCCGAGGCGCTGACCGCTTCCGATCCCGCGGGCGTGCAGCTCTGGTCGCTGGAACACGGCGTGTCGCGGGTGACGGCGTTCCGCTGGTTCCGCGCCGTCTATGGCGTCAGTCCGACGCGCTACCGTATCGAAGCCCGCGCCCGCCTGGCCTGGCGCATGATCGTGGATGGCGGCGCCAGCCTGATCGAGATCGCCGCTGCCGCGGGCTATGCCGACCAGGCGCACATGAACCGCGACGTCAAGGCGTTCACCGGCCGTTCGCCCGGCGCCTGGCGCAGCACGCTGAAACATTCGTTCAAGACCGCCGCGGCCGCTGCCTGATATCGTCAGTCCATGACCGATACCACCGCCCTCGCGCCCAGCCGCCCGCTTTTTGAAATTACCGGATTCAAGTTCCGCCTTTGGCCGATCGTGCTCGCCGCGATCCTGATGCAGCTCATGCTGTGGCCGGCGCGCGAAGCCGCACGCTGGCTGTTCAAGCATCAGGCCGACTGGTTCCACCATCAGGTCTGGGCCTTTGTCGCCCTGGCCGAGCTGTTCCAGATTGCGGTCGGACTGATGGCGGTCCTGGTCATGCGCCGCTATCTGCCTAAGGCCGATCCTTATTTGCGCTGGCCGCCGCAGCGCAGTTATGCCGGCCTGGCGGTGCTGATCGGCATCGGCATGGCGCTGCTGATGCTGGTGGCCGACTATTGGCCGCAGCTGCTCAGCCGCACTGCACCCCAAGGCGGCTACGAGATGACCGCGATCGGCATCCCCGGCTGGCTGGCGGTGATGTTCGTCGCCGGCCCCAACGAAGAGATCATCTTCCGCGGCGTGCTGGTCGGCATGCTGACCGTGCTGGTGCCTGGACGGGTGCGCCTGGCCCGGTTCGAGATCCCGGTGTCAGGCGTGATCGTGAGCCTGCTGTTCGGCGCCGCCCACTACGGCAGCTTCTTCCAGGATCCGCTGTACCAGGCTATCGCCCAGCAGCTTTACGCCTTCCTCTTCGGCCTGACCTACGTCTGGCTGATGGAACGTTCGCGCAGCCTGCTGGCGCCGATGATCGCGCACGGCCTCGGCGACCTGCTGGAAGTGGGCGCGGTGATGCTGCTGTCGGTCGCCTGGGCTTGATGAAAGGCAAACACCTTGTCAGGCAGGCCATAAGCGTCCTGCATACCCGACTTGTGACCGCATCCTCCGTGTATATACTGGTTGCTTGAACGCCAGACAAAGGAGCCTGTCATGTCCGCCAGACCTGAACTGCAGCAACTTCGTTTTCCCGGCGAGAGCGCCGATTACCGTACCGCCCGCGCCGCTCTGCTGGCCGAGGAGATGGCGCTGCGGCACCAGATCGAGAGCGTCGCCGCCCGGCGCCGTGCCCTGCCTCCCGGCGGCGAATTGAAACAGGATTATCGTTTTGTCGGCGCCGATGGTCCTGTGCATGTTTCAGAACTGTTCGCGCCCGGCAAGGATACGCTGGCGATCTACAGTTTCATGTACGGCCCGGAGCGCAAGCGGCCCTGCCCTGGTTGCACCCATTTCCTCGACGGCATCGATGGCCAGGTACGGCACATCGACCAGCGCCTCAACTTCGTGGTGGTCGCCAAGCGGCCGTTGGCGGATATCCTCGCTTTCGCCAAGGAACGCGGCTGGCATGGGCTGCACCTGCTGTCCACCGACGGCAATAGCTACGACAGCGACTACTTCGGCGATTCCAGCGCCCTCAGCCCGCAGATGCGCAGGCAGCAGGACTTCAAGGATGGTGAAGAATGGGACATGCCGATGCTCAACGTATTCCACCGCAGCGACGGCGTGATCCGCCATACCTGGGGCTCGGAGATGCTTTACGTGCCGTCCGAGCCCGGCCAGGACTACCGCCACAACGACATGCTGGATCCGATGTGGAACCTGTTCGACGTCATGCCGGAAGGCCGCGGTGATTTCCAGCCCAAACTGAGCTACGCCTGAACCGCCGCCTTACTGCCTGGATTCCTTGATAAAGGCAGTACGCGCGGCCACTCCGGTGTTGGCGAAATCGGTAAACACGCCGTCGATCCCGGCCCGGAAATAAGTCAGGAATTCCGCGCTCGGGTCGCCCTTGTAGATGCCGGCCAGGTACTTCTGCTCGTTGCGGAAAGTATAGGAATGCACGAACAGGCCAGCCTTGTGCGCATCCGCGATCAGGCTGGTCGGCGTGATCGTGTTGACGTCGGCCAGCGAGCCGGTGTACGGCGTGCCGTCGGTGTTGGTCGCCTTGAACGGCACGATGGTATGCGCCATCACCTGCGGTTTCCAGGGGCCGATGCCGTCGGCATAGGTCTTGATTTCAGCCAGCCCGGCCGGGGTCAGCATGGCGCCGAAGTAACGGCCGTCGCCGGCCAGGGTCCAGCTGTATGGCCGGCCATCGACGAAGTTGTAGACGTCGCTGGTCTGGTAAATCATCTCGCCGGTCTTGTAGTTAACGTCGTTGCCGTCGACCAGCTGCACCATCTTCGTATTCAGGCCGGCGGAGCGCATGTACTTCAGGCTGGCCGGATCGAAGCTCTGCACATAGATCGGCGCAGTCTTGCTGTTCAGGTTGTTGTCCTTGATGAGCTTGATGATCGCATCTTCGAACGGGTGCTTGCCGCTGCCGCAGCCGTTGGCGATGGCTTGTGCATTGTTCCAGTACGGATTCTTGGATTCCGGATAGATCGAAATCGTGCGGCCGCTGGCTGCACCCTTGGCCTTGGCGATATCGATGATTTCCTGCATCGTCAGGATCGGGTATTTGCCGTTCAGCGCGGTCGGCCGCTGGTCGCGCGCATCGTAGGTGGTGCCGCCTATCCATTGTTTCAGCTCGGCGACGGTGAAGTCGGTAATCGACCAGTCGCCGGTATGGTCCTCGCCGTCCACCACCAGCGATTTCAGCACCGATTTCGGGTCGTTGGGATCGGTCAGGTCGCTCAGGTATTGCGCCGGGCCGCCGTAGGTGGCGAGCGAGTAGCTGACATTCACCAGCACGCCCGGCACGGTGCGTTTGCGCGCTGCCACGGTGGCATTGGTCTGGGCCACGGTCGTGATGTTGGTGTTATCGCTCAGCCACGGATTGTGGCGGGCAACCAGCACGCAATCCTTGCTCAGGTGCAGGTCTTCTTCCAGCGAGTCGGCGCCGACGTCGGCCGCGGCTTCATAAGACGGCTGCGTCTCTTCCGGATACAGCCCCGGCAGCCCGCGATGCCCGATCACCAGCGGCGCGGCGCCGTCCAGGGTCTGGAATTTGGCCGAGGCCAGGTTGCTGCTGTCGCCGCCTCCGCCGCAGGCGGTCAATGCAGCGGCAGCGGCGAGCTGGGTCAGGATCAGGACTGGACGGGATGGGCGACGGGTATCTGAGAGGTGCATGGCCATGTGGAGTGAAATTGAATCCAGCGATTATGGCTTCTTTCAGTGACTGCCTGATGACAACATTTATTTTCCCGCTTCCAGCCACGCCAGCGTATCCGCCAGCAATCCATCGGACAATTCGGCATCGTCGACCAGGCGCGCCAGCATCAGCGCCCCGATCATGGCTGACCAGCTGCCGACCGCGGCGCGGCGCCGCTCCTCGGCAGTCTGCCCCGGCGCGCTCCGGCTGAACTTCTCGACCTGGCGCCGGACGCTCTCGGTCATGGCATGGCGCACGTCATCGCCGGCGCGCACGGCTTCCGTGCCTAGCGTCGAAAACAGACAGGCGCATCCGGGATCGTCGCGATGGGCGGCGCTCAGGTATTGCGCGGCAAAATCGGCCATCCGCTCCGGATAGGGGTCGCCCCCTGGCGGCGTCAAGACATGCGCGCACGCCTGGGCGATCAAATCGTCCTTGGATGTGAAATGCCCGTAAAACGCGCCATGCGTAAGGCTGGCGGCATTCATGATCTGCGCCACGGTGACGCCTTCAAAGCCGTGCTCGCGAAACATGCGGGCAGCAGCATCAAGAATGCGCGTGCGGTTTTCGACAACCTGTTCGCGGCTTATCTTCATGACCTCTCCTTTTGATGCTTGACATTATACATTACGGCGATCATGATTGTAATGATGATGATCATAATGAATAATAATTTCATTATCTATCTATATTTCTTTTCAACAACCAAAACCAGGATTCCTCATGACTAAGCAAGCTAAAACTACCGTACTCATCACCGGCGCATCCGGCGGCATCGGCGCCACTTACGCTGAGCGCCTGGCCGCCCGCGGACACGATCTCGTGCTGGTGGCGCGCGACCAGGTACGCATGGCGGCGCTGGCCTCGCGCCTGCGCGCCGAAACCGGCGTCAGCATCGACATCATCAAGGCCGACCTGACCGAAGCCTCTGACCTGAAGCTGGTCGAGACCCGGCTGCGCGAGGATGCGCGGATCGGGCTGCTGGTCAACAATGCAGGAGCGGCGGCGCCGGGCGGCTTCCTGGATGCGGACGTCGAGCTGCAGGATCGCCTGATCCGCCTCAACATCACCGCAGTGACGCGGCTTGCGGCCGCGGTCATCCCGCGATTCGTGGCCCAGGGCGAAGGCGCCATCGTGAACATTGCTTCGGTGGTGGCGCTGGCGCCGGAATTCCCGCTAGGCGTATATGGCGCGACCAAGGCCTATGTACTGACCTACTCGCAAGCCCTGAACGCCGAACTCGGCGCGCGCGGATTGTACGTGCAAGCCGTGCTG
>NZ_JAQGLV010000194.1 GCF_028292705.1 Collimonas fungivorans
CCGACAATGTACGCAATCGGCTCGCCCAGCAAGCGCCGCTGAAACAAGGCCGACAGCTGCTGCGCTTGCCCGGCGTCGATAGTCCGCTCGTCCTGGGTAATCAGCTGTATCCGCGTCAGCTGCAGCGCGTGCATCAGCAGGATGCGGTTTTCCAGCGGGTTGAGCGGTGCCTGCTTCAATATCGCGGCGATGCTGGCGCCGGCCTCAATTGCAAACGTATCGGGAATTCCAGCCATTATCTAAGCCATTCCGCCAGGTCGCCTAGTAGCGGCTATTGCGTTTGAACAGTGTGGCGACCAGGATCACGACCAGCACCACAAACCACAGCAGCGACCACTGCGGAATAGACAGGCCCAGGATCGGGTCGTAAGGGGTCGAGCAGAGCGCGTAGGCGTCTACCTTGAACACGGACGGCAGCAAGGTGGCCGGCGGCAGCGCGTTCATCGGTGCTTCCAGCGCATCGCGGCCGCACGAGGTCGAAGGATGGGCGATGACCCACAGGTGCCAGATGGCGGTGCCGGCGCCGCCCAGTCCCGCCAGGATGCCGATTCCCGCGCCGGCTTTCTGGGCGCCGGCAGGCAAGCTGGCGCAAATCAGGCAAATCAGCGCAATCGCCGCAAATGCATAACGCTGTATCACGCACAGCGGACAAGGCTGCATGTCCTGGTAGTGCTGCAAATACAATGCGCCGCCCAGGATGGCCAGGGCGATGAAGGCAACTGCAAGCAAAACGGATTTGGAAGTTTTCATTTTTGGTTGTGATTTGGGTCGATGAGAGCCTGTCTGTCGCGGGTCAGATGCAGCCTGCGCTGCTTGGTTCCGCGCCAGCCGCTAGCATATGCGATTTTCAGATCGGCTGCGCGCTGTTTAGACCGCATCTCCCAGCGCCGCCAGCAGGTCAGCCTGGTGCTCTGCCGCCAGCGCATTGGTCAGCTCTTCCAGGTCGCCGTCCATGATGAAATCGAGCTTGTACAAGGTCAGGTTGATGCGATGGTCGGTCATCCGGCCCTGCGGGAAATTGTAGGTGCGGATCCGCTCGCTGCGGTCGCCCGAACCGATCAGAGATTTGCGGGTCGCGGCTTCTTTCGATTGCTGCGCGCGCAGTTGGCCATCCTTGATGCGCGCCGCCAGCACTTTCAGGGCAGACGCCTTGTTCTTGTGCTGGCTGCGGTCGTCCTGGCACTCGACCACGATGCCGGTCGGCATGTGTGTGATGCGCACCGCGGAATCGGTCTTGTTGATGTGCTGGCCGCCGGCGCCGGAGGCACGGTAGGTATCGATGCGGATATCGGCGGGATTGATGTCGACATCGCCGACTTCATCCGCCTCCGGCATGATGGCGACGGTGCAGGCAGAGGTATGGATGCGGCCTTGGGTTTCGGTGGCCGGTACCCGCTGCACGCGATGGCCGCCGGATTCGAACTTGAGCCTGGAGTAGGCGCCGAAGCCGATCACGCGCACGATGACTTCCTTGTAACCGCCGACTTCCGACGCCGATTCCGACACCATCTCGACCTGCCAGCGGTTGCGTTCGGCGAAGCGCGTATACATCCGCAGCAGGTCGCCGGCGAACAGCGCCGATTCATCGCCGCCGGTGCCGGCCCGGATTTCCAGGAAAATATTGCGCTCGTCGTTAGGATCCTTGGGCAGCAGCATCTTCTGCAGGTCGCCCTCCAATTGCTCCATGCGCGCTTTCGCCGCCACGATCTCATCCTGGGCGAACTCCTTCATGTCCGGGTCGGATTGCATTTCTTGCGCCGCCGCGATATCGGCGTCGGCTTGCAGATAGGCCTGGTACAGCTCGACCAGCGGCCCCAGTTCCGCATGTTCGCGCGTCAGCTTGCGATAGCTGTCCATGCTGGCGGTGGCGTCTTCCTGCATCAGCAGGTCGCCGACTTCGACCAGGCGATTGGCGAGTTGATCGAGCTTGGCGAGCATTGATGGTTTCATGGCGGGTTTCAGTCAGGGCAAGGCGAATCGAAAAGGGGGATGCAGCAGTGCGCAGGGCGACACGATTGCTCGCGGCCACGCGGGGGATAGCGGCAGCTGCGCTAACGTTTGGTGCGGAACAGTTGCGGCAGAAGGGCTGCCAGGCGCGCGCGTTCGTCGCCCTGGGCATTGTGCAAAGCCTGTTGCGGGCCGTGCATGAATTTGGCGGTCAGGCCTTTGGAGAGCGCTTCCAGGACTACTTCGATATCCTCGCCCTTGGCCAGCATCTTGCGGGCGCGTTCCAGCTCCAGCCGGCGCATGGCTTCGCTCGATTCCTGCAGGTCCTGGATCAGCGGCACCACCGCCCGGTTATCTACCCAGTGCATGAATGACTGCACCCGGGTTTCGATGATGGCTTCTGCCTGGGCTACCGCGGCCTGGCGATTTTCCATGCCGGTCTGCACGATCGAACCGAGGTCGTCGACGGTGTACAGGAAAATATCGTCGAGGCGGCCGATTTCAGTTTCGATATCGCGCGGCACGGCCAGGTCCAGCATGAACATCGGTTTGTGGCGCCGGGCCTTGACCGCGCGTTCGACCATGCCGAGGCCGATGATCGGCAAGCTCGATGCGGTGCAAGAAACGATGATGTCGAAATTGCCCAGCTGCGTCGGCAATTCGGCCAGCCGTATCGCCTGGCCATTGAAACGGTGCGCCAGCAATTCGGCGCGTTCCAGGGTGCGGTTGGCGACCGTCAGGGATTTCGGATTTTGCGCGGCAAAGTGGGTGGCGCACAACTCGATCATTTCGCCGGCGCCGATGAACAGCACATGCTGGCCGGCGACAGTATCGAAAATCCGTTCCGACATGCGCACCGCAGCGGCGGCCATGGAAACGCTATGGGCGCCGATTTCGGTAGTGCTGCGGACTTCCTTGGCGACCGCGAAGGTGCGCTGGAACAGCTGGTGCAGGTAAGTGCCGAGCCCGCCGGCGGCTTCCGCATGGCGCACGGCATCCTTCATCTGGCCCAGGATCTGCGCTTCGCCCAGCACCATCGAATCCAGCCCTGAAGCCACCCGGAACGCATGGCGCACGGCATTGTCTTGCGGCAGCGTGTACAAATGTGGCCGCAGCTCGGCGTAAGGCAGCTGGTGGTAATGCGCCAGGAAATGTGCGGTGGAGTCGATAGAGGCGTCGACCCCGTGCTGCAGGTTGCCCGCCGCGTACAGCTCGGTGCGGTTGCAGGTTGACAGGATGGCAGCCTCGTCCGATATGCTGGGAGTGTTGCCGCCGCTGAACCAGGCGCGCGCCGCCATCACCGCCTGACCGATCTGGTCAGCCGGGAAAGCCACCTTTTCGCGCAGGGAAACGGGCGCGGTGGTGTGGTTGAGTCCGACGGTTAGCAGGTGCATGGATGCGGTTGGCAGCAGGGGTGGCAGTGAATCGGGGCAATATTGTTAACCCAAGATTATACTCTTAGTAGCCGGGGAGGAAATTCCGGCCTGGCCGGCGCTGGCCGCAGCTCAGGTGAGGGCTGGCAAAGTGACAATGAAAGTGCTGCCTTCGCCCAGGGTGCTTTCCAGCGAGATTTCGCCAAAATGCCGTTCCACCACGGTTTTTACAAACACCAGGCCGAGGCCGGTGCCGTCCGTGTGCGGCTGGCCCGGGGCGCTGACGCGCTGGTAGCGCTGGAACAGTTTGACCTGGTCATGCGGCGCAATGCCAAAACCCTGGTCGGTGATGCGGCAGACTACCTGCGGCAGCAATTTGACGTATTTCAGGCGCAAGGTGCAGGTAATCCGCGTATCCGGCAAGCTGTAGCTAATGGCGTTGGAAATCAGGTTGCACAGCGCGCGCGCCATCAGCGAGCGATCGATATTGGTCAGGAATTCCTGGCCTTCGATATCCGTGATCAGCTCGATCTTCTTGTTGTTGGCAAGGCTCCACATTTCATCGACGGCGTCATACAGCACATCCTGGAAATCGACTTCTTCGAGCCGGTATTCGGACGATTCGGCGCGCGCCAGCTGGACAAAATTATCCGCCAGCCCCAGGGTCTTGCGCGCCGCCTGCTCCAGCCGCGCGAAAAATTCCTTTTGCGGCAGCGCCGAGGACGGGTTGCCTTGCAATTCGAGCAAAGCCAAGATCGAGGCTTGCGGCGCGCGCATGTCGTGCGACAGGAAACGCAGGGTTTCGTCGCGGCTGCGTTCGGCGGCGCGGATGATGGTGATGTCGACGATGCTGACGATCCAGCCGGTCAGCACCTGATGCGCGGAGTGGCAGGGGCCGCTCTTGATCAGCAGGTCGCGCCCTTGCTGGTCCTGCACCGTGGTGCCGCTGGTGAGGGTGGCTACATGCTCGAGATCGATCAGGTCCCACCAGCTGAAGACGTGGCCGGCGGCGGTATTGCCGGCTTGCGGCGTGCTCATGTTGGAAAACAGGTAGGGCAGCAGTGCGCCGTCGATATTCCGGATGCCGGCGGCGGCGAAATAATCCCGCGCAAACTGGTTCGAGACAAGCACATGGCCGTCGATGGTGGTGATCAGGGTGGCGTCCGGCAGGCTGTTGACGCTGTCGGAAATGAACTGGCGCAAATCGCGCACCCGGCGCGCTGCGACCCGCATGGCGTTGATGCGCTGCTCGAGCAAGTCTTCCACTTGCTGCGGCGCCCGTTCCGTATTCACCTCAGGCAGCAGGTGCGGCTCCTGGTCCAGCAGCATGAATTCTTGCCCGAGATAGGAAATCGCCGATTCGAGGCGGATCCAGTTCCATATGGGATGGGCGATGGCGAGCGCGATCAGGGCCGCGGTCGGGGCGATCCAGATGCCCAGTGTCAGCAGCAGATAGCTGACCGCCATCGTCAGCAGCATCAGGGTGGCGGTGATCAGCAAGGAGATGCGCGGCGTCCACAGCAGGTAGCTGGAGAGCGCGATGAGTACCGGCACGATGCTGAACAGCGCAGTCTGCAGCGGTCGCGCGATGCTGATCGATTTGTGGTCGAGCAGGCCGGCCAGGATATTGGCGTTGATCTCGATGCCCGGCATGACGCCGGAGGTGCCCGACACCGGCGTCGGGAACGTATCCGCCATGCCGAGCGCGGTGGCGCCGATCAATACGTATTTGCCGGTGAAAAACTGATCGGGCACGTCGCCGCGCAGTACCGAGGCATACGGCACGGAGCGGAAATGGCCGCTGCCGCCGGCGAACGGGATCTGGATCTGGTAATCGCGCTGCCAGCTGTCGGTCTTGTGCGGGCCGGGTTCAGCCGGCGTTTCGCTTAACCGTGCGCCTGGCAGGCTGCCGTTGGCGCCGGTAATTTTTTGCCCGGCGACGCCGGCCAGCGCTACCGCAAAATGCGGCCACCATTTATCATCCTGGCCTTCTTGCAGAAAGACGCTGCGCACCACGCCGTCCGGATCGAGTTCCAGGTGTATGTGGCCGACGCCGCGCGCGGCGTTGAGGAAGTCGGGCGTCGGCGGCAGCGCTTTCAGGCCGGGGCCGGCGCTGGCGACGACAATCGGCAGCACCGTCAGCTTGCTGGCCGCAAGCGCCTTGGTCAGCGCGCGGTCATCGGCGCGCTGGCCGGGGGACTGCCCTTGTTCCGCCTCCGGCATGATCACGTCCAGCCCGATCGCCAGCGGATTGGCGTGCATGATCCGGTTCAGCAGCTTGGCGTGCAGGCTGCGTTCCCAGGGCCAGCGGCCCAGCTTGCTGATGCTGTAGTCGTCGATGGCGACGATGATGATGTCGTCGCGCGCCGGCCGCGAATCGGCCCGCATGAACTGGTCGTACAGGGTCCGGTCGAGGCGGCCGAGGCCGTTCACATAGCCCATGCTGCCGGCGACGATCAGCATCAGTATGGTGATCGCCATCCATTGGCGGAACGCTACCCGTTTGATGAGCGGAATGACCTGCTTGATCATGAACAGTTGGCGAAAGGTTGCATGGTCGTGGCTGGCTTAATGTCCGGTCTGGGTGTTGCCGCCGACATTGAGCAGGGGCGAACCGTCGCTGGTGATCCAGCGGCTGCCGATATACACTTTTTGCGAAGGCGAGAAGGGGCCCACGTAACCGTCGGCGTCGATCGCCTTGATGCGGATGAAATAAGTGCCGTTGTCCGGGCGCGGGACGGCGATCTCCGGCGTCGCCGTGGTTTGCGTCAGCAGCAGCGCCGAGTAGCCGGCGTCGCGGCCGATATCGACCACGAATGTTTGTCCCGGTTCTGCGCTCCAGCGGAACGACAGGTCGCCCTCGATCGCGTCGGCAATCTTGGGAACCTGCAGCGCCGGCAGCAAGTTGAAGCGTTGCGGATCGCCGTAAGGTCCCTGGTCGCTGCCCTTGCCTTGCTCGACGATGGTCGCCACGCGCCAGAAGTAAGTGCCCAGCGCCAGTTTGCCGGCGCTGAACTGCGGCGCGGCGACGGCCGGCTGGTCAAGCACCAGCTGCCTGAATTCGGCATCGCTGGCGACTTGCAGATGATAAGCTTGCGCGTTGCCGACTTCGGCCCAGCTGAACATGACATCTTCGGCGCGCGATTTGTTTTTAGGTTCGATCGAGATCGGCGGTTCGGGCCGGGCTTTTAATGTAAACGCGGTGATCTGCGGGAGCCCCTGCAAACCGCTCTGGTCGAGTGCGGTGATGCGGACGAAATACTTGCCGTCCTCAAGCCCGTTGATCTTGAGTTCGGTATTGTTAGACTCGGCTTCGCTGACGACATTGCGCGCGTCGGCATCGGTGGCGATTTGCGCGCGGTAGCTGCGGGCGCCGGCCACCGCTGCGACGCTAAAGCGCACCGTCGGCCGTTCTTGCAGCTGCGGGCGGCCGTTGAGCTGCGGCGCCGGCAACAGCGCAACGGCCTTGCCCACCCCTTTGCCGCTGGTGACGTTGCCTTGCCCCGGGTGCAGGGTCAGCGCCGGCGCCTGGTTTTTCTTGGCCACCGCGACACCGCCGCTGAGCACTTCGGTCATCACCCTGTCGCCGACCAGGTCGACCCGGAAGTCGGTGCCGCGCACGCCGGCCACCGCCAGCGGCGAATGGACTTCGAAACGGCCTTTGTTCTTGTCCAGCGGCGAAACCTTGGATTCGACACGGCCTTTGAGCAGCGTGATCTCGGTGCGCGGGCTGTTGGTATAGCGCGCGGTGCGCAGCTTGCTCAGTTTTACCTGGCTATTGGACGGCAGGGCGACATGCGACTGGTCCGGCAGGCTGAGCGACAGGAAGCTGTTGCTGCCGGTATTGATGATAGTGCCTTCGCTCAAGGTAGTGCCGATGCTGATCTCGATCGGGCGGCCGTCGGCGCCGACAGCGTCGATATTGCCGGACATGGCGGCTACCTGGGCCGTGCTCGGATCGTCCGGCAGCAGCGCCACCGGAATGATGATGGCGGTGCCGACCGGGATCGTGCGGTCATTCTCGATATGGTTGAGTTTCGCCAGCTGCACCCAGTTGTTCTTGCTGGAAGTCAGCTGGGCGGCGATCACGCCCAGGGTGTCGCCGAGTTGCGCGCGATAAGTGATGGTCGCCGCACCCACCTGCACCGCGGCCGGGTCCAGCGCCGGCGGGGCAGCAAATAGCGGCGCCCCTGCAAGGCAGAGCGCCAGGAAAGCTATTTTGGTGAATGTGCTGCGCATATCTGTCTATCAGCGCAACCGAAACGCGCCTTATCCTGTTAATTGTTCTAGTCGATAACCGTAGCTATAAACCGGAGCGAGTCGATAGCCGTTTTCTGGTCGTAATTGTAACTTACTCCGCACCCGTGAGACGTGGGTATCCATGGTACGGGAAGGAATGTCGACATCGCGCGACCATACGGCTTCGAGGATATAGGCGCGCGACAGAGGGCGGCCTAGGTTGCGAAAAAACAACAGCGCCAGGTCGAATTCCTTTTGCGTGATCTCGATCGGCTTGCCGGCCAGGGTCAGGCGGCCTGAGCGTGTTTCAAACAGATAATCGTTGAATACGATCTGTTCGCTCGAATTCTGGATCGGATAGGCGCGCCGCAACAAGGCTTGCACGCGCGCCACCAGCTCGCTGCGGCGGATCGGCTTGATCATGTAGTCGTCGGCGCCGGCGGCCAGGCCTTCGACAATGTCATCCTCGCCGGAGCGGCTGGTGATGAACAGCACCGGGATGGTTTTGGGAAGTTTGTCTCTGACCCAGCGCAATACCTCGGGGCCGCTGAGATCAGGAACCTGCCAGTCCAGGACCAGCATGTCGTAGCTTTCCCGGCGCAGCTGGTTCAGTATCTCTTTGCCGCTCTGGAATGGATGGCAGATATGCCCACTGGATGTGAGCACCTGGCAAACTAGATCGGTTTGACTGGGGTCGTCATCAAGGACAGCAATTCTCATATTTTATATATGTTAGGTGACTTCAGCGCTGGGGGCCGGCATCGGTGTTGTGGCGAATACAAGGAGTATATTAATCTTATTGCTACATTGCTGTAGATAAATATTCTATATATTTCCAGTGTCTTTCAATTGCCACAAAAAATTAAATAATTCAGTGGTGCCGGATGTGTTTGACAAAGCCCATGCCAAAACCGTTTCGGTTGAATGTCTGGCGATATATGCGGTTGTCATACAGTGTATGACGGGATTTGTAAAATTCCACCAGTGGCGCTCAATAACGAGAACCTGTCCGGGCCTGCGATCCTGGCCGGTCGTTGCACGGATTGCTGCCAGCGCGGCATTGCGCTGAATTCAGCTGCAGTCAGAAATGTCGGCTTACGCGTCCGGCAGCACCACGTTGACATCCAGCACTTCCAGATTACCCTGGCGATCCAGGGAAATCTTGATGTCGTCGGCATTGACCTTGGTGTATTTGGAAATCACCTCGATCAGCTCCTTGTGCAGCGCCGGCAGGAAATCATGGCCCGAGCGGCCATTGCGCTCGCGGGCAATGATGATCTGCAGGCGTTCCTTGGCGGCCGACGCTGTTTTAGGCTTGCTGTTAAACAAGAACGAGAGCAATGCCATGTTATTTCCCTCCAAAGATGCGGTGCAGGAAACCCGGTTTTTCATAGGAGGTAAAGCGCAGGGTGACGTCCTCGCCGAGGAAGCGCGAGACCACATCTTCGTAGGCCAGGGCGACATCGCTGCCCTTGATATGAATCGCCGGATTACCCTGGTTGGAGGCGTGCAGCACCGATTCCGATTCAGGAATGATGCCGATCAGCGGAATCCGCAGGATATCCTGGACGTCGGTATACGACAGCATTTCGCCGGCTTCGACGCGTTTGGCCGAATAGCGGGTGATCAGCAGATGTTCCTTGACCGGCTCGCCGCCGTTTTGCGCGCGCCGCGATTTCGCCTGGATGATGCCGAGGATGCGGTCGGAGTCGCGCACCGACGATACTTCAGGGTTGGTGACGACGATCGCTTCATCGGCAAACGTCAGCGCCATCACGGCGCCGCGTTCGATGCCGGCCGGCGAATCGCAAATGATGTATTCGAAATCCATCTTCACCAGGTCGTTGAGGACGGTCTCCACGCCTTCTTCGGTCAAAGCATCTTTGTCGCGGGTTTGCGAAGCCGGCAAGATGAACAGGTTTTCGCAATGCTTGTCCTTGATCAAGGCCTGGGTCAAGGTTGCTTCCTTGTTGACCACATTGATCAGATCGTACACCACGCGCCGTTCACAGCCCATGATCAGGTCCAGGTTGCGCAGGCCGACGTCAAAGTCGAGTACAGCGGTTTTGTGGCCGCGCATGGCCAGGCCAGATGCAAAACTGGCGCTGGAGGTGGTTTTGCCAACCCCGCCTTTGCCGGACGTAACAACGATGATTTTTGCCACGAAGAGCTCCTTTGGATGTGCGGATATTTTTTGTAAATTAAATTCGGGAAGCGGAGTTGAGCGATAGTACGTCAATCCGGTCGCCGCTCAGGCGAATTTGTGCCGGCTGGCCCTTTTGTTCCGGCGGCAAGCCGTTTTCGAAAGTGCGGTAGACGCCGGCGATGGAAACCAGTTCGGCCTCCATGCTGGCGGCGAAAATGCGCGCCGAGGTATCGCCGCTGGCGCCGGCCAGGGCTCGTCCGCGCAGCGGCGCGTAGACGTGGATGCTGCCGTCGGCGATGATTTCGGCGCCATTGTTGACTGTGGCGGTGATCACCAGGTCAGCGTCGCGCGCATAGATCCGTTGCCCTGCACGTATCGGTGTATCGATGATCATGGTGCTGGCCGCAGCCCTGGGAGGCGCGGCGGCAGGTGCGGCGGGCGGCGGCGGAGCTGCAGCTGCAGGTTCCTGGCGAGCCGCAACGACGTGATCGATGCTCAGGCCGCTGGCGATGATGTCGGCTTCCATTTCCGCCGGGGCATTGCGTACGGCAACTGCGTTCAGGCGATATTTCTTCAGCAGCTCTATCAGTTGCGGCCAGTCTATGGGCGAGCGGTCCGGCCCTAGTGCGGCAACATCGATGACAGCAAATTCATTGTCAAAGAAGTCAGCGGTGCCGCCGGTCATCTCCTGCAAAGCGGCTTCCAGCACCATCGGATCTGAATCATGCAAGATGGCGGATACGGCTACCACGGTTGCAATTTTTATTTCAATCGGCTTGCGGGATTTGTTTTTGAGCATAAAGCAGTGAGGTATATAGGCAACCAAAGCGGAAAGTGCTGACGGATTGGTTTATAGAACGTTTAGGCGGCAAATGGTTCGCTTATCTGTTTGCTTAAGGGTATATAAAATATTGTCCTGTTTTGTGATCTTACCAAATCTCGGGAAGATCACGAAAAAAGCATTGCCGGCCTGTTGTTCCTACATGCTGCCGTATTCGGCCTGAGCCGGGGGTTTTCACTGGTTTTCACTGTTACGTAATGCGCCGCAAATGCAAAAAGGGCTTAGCCGAAGCTAAGCCCTTTTTCCGTTTTTGGTGGCCCGGGGCGGAATCGAACCACCGACACAAGGATTTTCAATCCTCTGCTCTACCGACTGAGCTACCAGGCCAAGGGACAGGAGTATAGCAAAACATTTTCGATCCGCAAAGCCCCTTGTTGAAACTTCTTGAAAAAACTTTGCGCTGCTTGATTTGTGGGCGGCAACTTCCCGTCGGAGGGCCAGGAAACCCTTATTTAATGGGGCGCGCGAGGCTTTACAAGCGTAGTCGTTATAATGGCGGCATGAAAGATATCGCATCAATCTCGAAAAATACCGGCGCCGCGCCGATGGCGAAATACGATATTTGCATCGTCGGCAATGGCGCTGTCGGCAAGGCGGCGGCGCTGGCCTTGGCGCAGGCGGGTTTGCGTGTCGCTTTGCTGGGGATGCCGCCGCCGGCGTCGGTTGCAGGACCAGAGGCTTGGGACACGCGCGTCTACGCGCTGAATCATGTGGCGCGCAGCCTGCTGTCGGCTGTCAAGGTGTGGGATGCCCTGGATCCTGCACGGATAAGTCCGGTAGAAGGCATGGCGATCAAAGGCGGGACCGGCAGCGCAGCCGGCAATCTTGCGTTTGACGCTTACAGCGCGCGGGTCGATGCGCTGGCCTGGATTGTGGAAGACCGCAATCTCAACCAGGCGCTGGATGCGGCGCTGAAATTTTCCTCGAACGTGCAGCTGCTCAGCGGCCGCGTCAAATCTCTGCAAGTAGATACGGATGCGGCGGCGCTGCAGCTGGAGTCGGGCGAGACGGTCAGCGCTGCCCTGATCGTGGGCGCCGACGGCGCCCAATCCTGGGTGCGCAGCCAATGCCAGATCGGGATCGATTACCGCTCATATAAGCAGCGCGGCGTGGTCGCCAATTTCTCGTGTGAGCGGCCGCATCATGGTATTGCCTACCAGTGGTTCACCGAAACCGAGGGCATTGTCGCCTTGCTGCCGTTGCCTGGGCAGCGGGTATCCCTGGTGTGGTCGGCGCCGGAGGCCCTGGCGCTTGAACTATTAAATGAGCCCTTGTCGGAAATGGCCGAGCGCCTGACGACGCTGGCCGGCGACAAGCTCGGGCAGTTGCAGCCCTTGCAGCCGGAACTGGCGCAAGCATTTCCTTTATCCCTGCTCAAAACCCATTCGCTGGTGGCGCCGCGCGTCGTCTTGGTCGGCGACGCCGGCCACGTGGTGCATCCGCTGGCCGGACACGGCATGAATCTCGGTTTCGGCGATGTCGCGGCGCTGGTCGAGGTGCTGGCCGAGCGCGGCGCCCATCGCGATTGCGGCGATGCCGGCCTGCTGGCGCGTTATGCGCGCGCGCGCAAGGAAGAAATATTTCTGATGCAAATGACGACCGATGGACTGGAGCGGCTGTTTGGCTTCGATTTCGGGCCCTTGCGTTTGCTGCGCAATGCCGGGTTGAACTTGCTGGATAAAGTACCGGTCTTAAAAAGACAATTGATGGCCCACGCTTTGGGTCGGACAGCTGATAAAGAATAACTGGAACAACGATGAAAAAAATAAGCCTGATGTTGGTGGCCCTGATGGGCCTGTGGGTAAGCGCTGCCGGCGCCGAGACCTTGCAGGAAGCTGCGGTCAAGAAACTGATAGAGCCGCGCCTGGGAGATAACGTCAAGGTAGATGAAGTGACCAAGACTCCGTATTCCGGTTTGTTCGAGGTACGTGTCGGCAACGATATCTTTTATACCGACGCCGCCGCCAAGTATGTGTTCGTCGGCCGCATCATGGATGCCCAGACTTCGCGCGACTTCACCAGCGAGCGGGTAGACGAACTGAGCAAGGTCAAGTTCTCGGACTTGCCGCTGGAGCTGGCCATGAAAAAGGTCAAGGGCAACGGCAAGCGTGTGATCGCGGTGTTCGAAGATCCCAATTGCGGCTATTGCAAGCGCTTCCACAAGACCACGCTGCAGGAAGTCGACAACGTTACCGTGTACACCTTCTTGTATAACATCCTGGCCGACGATTCCGCCGTCAAGGCCCGCAACGTCTGGTGCAGCGCCGACCGCAACAAGGCATGGACCAACCTGATGGTCGACGGCAAAGCCGCCGCCGCCGCGCCGGCCGCCTGCCAGGCGCCGAACGACAAGGTACTGGCGCTCGGCCAGAAGTTGAACGTGACCGGCACGCCTACCATCATCTTTGCAGACGGTTCCCGTACGCCAGGCTGGATCGATGCGAAAGCCATGGAAGCAAAATTCAGTTCTTTGAAATGAACCAGGCGCCTGCCGTCCGGCGAGCGCGACTTTTCCCTGAAGCCTGTCATGGGTGTTCAATCACATAAGCCACAAGTAAGCGGACAAATCATCGGCCTGCTGCTGGCCGCTGGCCGCGGCCGGCGTTTTGATCCTAGCGGTGCGCGCAGCAAATTGCTGCAACTGTTGCCGACCGTTGAAGGCCGGACGGTGCTGGCGACGGCTGCCGGCAATCTGGCGGCGGCCTTGCCCATATGTGTTGTCTTGCGCGATAACACCCCGGATCTGGCCGCACAAGTTGCCGCTTACCCTTGGGTGCCATGCGCAACCGCCGATGACGGCATGGCGGCGTCGCTGGTCTGCGGCCTGGAGCAGACCGCCGATGCCGCCGGCTGGATAATTGCCTTGGCCGACATGCCCTATGTGCAGGCGGCGACCATCCAGGCGCTGGCGTCGGCGCTGCGTCAAGGCGCCGGCATTGCGGTGCCGACCTGCCTCGGCCGGCGCGGCAATCCGGTCGGCTTCAGCCG
>NZ_JAQGLV010000196.1 GCF_028292705.1 Collimonas fungivorans
AAATTGGAGAAACAAGATATGCAACGCATCATGCTGCGCGCCAAGATCCATCGCGCAACCGTCACCCAGGCTGACCTGCACTACGAGGGCTCTTGCGGGATCGATGAAGACTTGCTGGAAGCGGCCGACATCCGCGAGTTTGAAAAGATCGAGCTGTACAACGTCAACAACGGCCAGCGTTTCTCGACCTACGCGATCCGCGGCAAGCGCGGCAGTGGCGAGATTTCCCTGAACGGCGCGGCTGCCCGCTGCGCCCACCTGGGCGACCTGCTGATCATCTGCACCTATGCTCCGCTTTCGAATGAAGAGGCCGCTAGTTACGTGCCGAAAGTGGTGTTTGTCGACGACAACAACCGGATTACCGGCCTGAAGAAAATCTAAGGCGAAGCTCGAGCTGCGCAAATCGGCAGCGCTGTCCTTCTATCAAGGGGAAACCATGGAAGTCACGCACACCATCACCAACCTGATCATTTTCGTACTGGCGATCTACGTCGGTTACCACGTGGTCTGGACCGTTACACCGGCACTGCATACGCCGCTGATGGCAGTCACCAACGCCATTTCCGCCATCATCATCATCGGCGCCATGCTGGCGGCCGGCCTGACCGAAGGCATCGTCGGCCAGATCGCCGGCACGCTGGCGGTGGCGCTGGCGGCCGTTAATGTATTCGGCGGCTTCCTGGTGACCCAGCGCATGCTGGAAATGTTCAAGAAAAAAGAGCCTAAGGCAAAACCTGCCGCCAAAGAGGGAGCGCAGCAATGAGCATGAACCTGGTGACCTTGTTGTACCTGATCGCCTCGGTCTGCTTCATCCAGGCGCTCAAAGGTTTGTCGCATCCGTCTTCGGCGCGGCGCGGCAATGCATTCGGCATGGCCGGCATGGCGATCGCAGTGGTGACCACGATTGCCCTGATCGTCAAGCTGAAGGCTGAGTCGCAGGGAGCCGGCCTCGGCTTCTGGCTGGTGGCCGGCGGCGTGGTGGTGGGCGGCGGCATCGGCGCCATGCTGGCCAAGCGGGTAGAAATGACCAAGATGCCGGAGCTGGTGGCGGCGATGCACTCGCTGATCGGCCTGGCGGCAGTGTGTATCGCGGTCGCCGCGGTGTCGGAGCCCTGGGCTTTCGGTATCGCTGCGCATGGCGAGGCGCTGCCAACCGGTAACCGCATCGAACTGTTCATCGGCACCTTCGTCGGCGCGATTACCTTCTCCGGTTCGGTGATCGCTTTCGGCAAGTTGTCGGGCAAATACAAATTCCGCCTGTTCCAGGGCGCGCCGGTCAGTTTCCGCGGCCAGCATTTCATCAACCTGCTGCTGGCGGTGGCGATGATCGGCCTCGGCATCATTTTTGTGCTGACCCAGGCCTGGCTGCCGTTCATCCTGATGGCGCTGATCGCCTTCATCCTCGGCGTGCTGATCATCATCCCGATCGGCGGCGCCGACATGCCGGTGGTGGTCTCGATGCTCAACAGCTATTCCGGCTGGGCGGCTGCCGGCATCGGCTTCTCGCTGAACAACTCGATGCTGATCATCGCCGGTTCGCTGGTCGGCTCCAGCGGCGCGATCCTGTCCTACATCATGTGCAAGGCCATGAACCGCTCGTTCTTCAACGTCATCCTGGGCGGCTTCGGCGGCGAAGCGGCGGCTGCCGCCGGCGGCGCGGCGCAACAGCAGCGGCCGGTGAAATCCGGTTCGGCCGACGATGCCGCTTTCCTGATGGGCAATGCGGAAACCGTGATCATCGTTCCGGGCTACGGCCTGGCGGTGGCGCGCGCCCAGCATGCCTTGAAGGAGCTGACCGAGAAGCTGACGCACAAGGGCGTGATCGTCAAATACGCGATCCATCCAGTGGCGGGGCGCATGCCTGGCCACATGAACGTGCTGCTGGCGGAAGCGGAAGTGCCTTACGACCAGGTGTTCGAGATGGAAGACATCAACGGCGAATTCGCCCAGGCCGACGTGGTGCTGGTGCTGGGCGCCAACGACGTCGTCAATCCTGCCGCGAAAGATCCGAAATCGTCGATCGCCGGCATGCCTATCCTGGAAGTCTATAAAGCCAAGACCGTGATCGTCAACAAGCGTTCGATGGCCGCCGGCTACGCCGGGCTCGACAACGAGCTGTTCTACATGGACAAGACCATGATGGTGTTCGGCGACGCCAAGAAGGTGATTGAAGATATGGTGAAGGCAGTTGAATAGACGCTGACTGTTCTCGTTAAAAAAGCCGCATCAGGTAAAACTGCTGCGGCTTTTTTCATTATGCGAGCGGGCGTGGATTCAGCGTCGGCCAAACATCATTTGCTGAGCCAGCAGACGCCTGGCGGGTTTCACCATATCGACCAGCCCCAGCGATAAGCCGAGCAGGGTTTGCGACAGGGCGCCGTCGGGGGCGCTGGCGAAGATGCGCGCCATGACGTCGGTGAGATGGATGGTCAAACTTCGGTCTGTCTTTCTGGCCAGGGCAAACTGATGCAGCGCATCTGGCCCGATATTCGGCCCGATGCTGCCGACCTCGCTGGCCAGCAAACGCGCCAGCACCGTGGCGTCGCGCAGGCCCAGGTTCAATCCCTGGCCGGCAACCGGATGCAGGGTTTGCGCAGCGTTACCGATCGCGACGGTCCTGGCGGTGGCTGCCGGGCGTGCATTCAGGCCGAGCGGAAAACTGTTGCGGGCCGAGGTCTTGGTAAATCGCCCGAGCCGGCCGCCGAAAGCTTGCGCCAGCGCCGCCAGGAACGCCGCATCGTCCAGCGCCAGCAGTTCGCTTGCCATGGCGGGGCGTACACACCATACCAGGGCGTAGTTGTTGCCGTGGCCGTCGTCCTGCGGCAGCAGCGCCAGCGGTCCCTGATCGGTAAAGCGTTCAAATGCGCGGTGCGCAACCGGCGCGCTGCTCTGGACGTGGGCGACGATGCCGATCTGCTGGTAGTCGCGCTGCAGGGACTTGTCGTCCTGAGCGCCGAACAGGCCGCCTTCGGCCTGCACCAGCAATTTGCTGCGCAGCATACGGCCGTCCGACAATTGCAGTTCCACGCCGTCGTCCTGTTCGGTGCTGGCGCTGACTTGCACCGGCCTCAGCAAACGGACGCCGGCCAGCGCCGGCAATGCAGCCAAGGCGGTGACCAGGGTGCCGTAACGCGTGACGTAGCCGAGCGCCGGCAGCTGGAATTCCTCGCGCTGGATCAGGGTGCGGCCGAAATGCGCGCGGCGCGATACGTGGATCTGGTGGATGGCGGTGGCCGCAATCGGCCAGGCGCCGATCTCTTGCAGGATCTGGCGGCTGCCATAGGACAGCGCAATTGAGCGCGGATCCTGCCTTGCCTGTTCGACTGTCTTGGCGTCGATCAGGGCGACGTTGTCGGCGGCTACGCCGCGCTTGACCAGCAAGGCAGCCAGGCTGAGGCCGACTGGACCGGCGCCGCAGATGGCGATGTCGACTTCGGCCTGCTGCTGATCGGTGCGCTTGCTCATGCCGGTAAACCCCATTTGCGCAGCTGGGTCGCTGTGACAGCAGGATCGGTATGGTGGATGGCGCGCCAGCCGAGTGCGCGCGCGGCCTCGACGTTGCGCTGGGCATCGTCGATGAATACCAGATGCTCCGCCTGGGCAGCCGGATAGTGCTTGCGGATGCGCTCCAGCATGCGCTGGTAAATGCGCGCATCGGGCTTGATCAGTTTTTCCTCGCCGGACACCAGCACATCCTTGAAACGCTGCAGCACCGGCTGGAACGGATGGGTATTGCGGGCATAGGGGAAAGTTTCGGCCGACCAGTTGGTCAGCGCATACAGCGGCACGCTGGCGCTTTCCAGCGCCTCGAAAATCGCCATGCCTCCCGCCAGCGTGCCGCCCAGCATTTCGGTCCAGCGCGCATAGAAAGCGCTGATCAGCTCTGCATGATCCGGATGGCGCGCGCTCAGCATGGCGGTCGCTTCGCTCAGCGAACGGCCGCCATCCTGCTGGACATTCCATTCGCCATTGCAGACATTTGCGAGGAACCACTTGCGTTCGGCCTCGTCGGCGATCAGCTTGCGGTACAGGTAATCCGGATTCCAGTCGAACAGAACGCCGCCGAGGTCGAACACGACGATGGTGGGGGTTGTCGTTACCGCTGTAGTTGCTTTTGTCATCGACGTCACTTGCGCATCAACGCTTCGATCTCGGCCAGCGCTGTCGGGACGTCGCTGGTCAGGTTGAGGTTGCCGTCGGCGGTGACCAGGATGTCGTCTTCGATGCGGATGCCGATATTCCAGTATTGCTCCGGCACGCCTTCGGCGGGACGCACGTAGATGCCGGGTTCGACCGTGGTGACCATGCCGGGCAGCAACTTGCGCCACGGTTTTTGCTGGCCTTCGGGGGCCGCTTCGCCAGGTTCGCGGTAGGCGCCGACGTCGTGCACATCCAGGCCGATCCAGTGGCCTGTGCTGTGCATGTAGAACTGGCGGTAGTCGCCGTTGGCGATCACGTCGTCGAGCGTGCCGGTCTTGTTCTTGTCGAGCAGGCCGGTATCCAGCATGCCTTGCGCCAGCACCCGCAGCGCCGCGTTGTGGCCGTCGATGAAACGTTGTCCCGGCCGGGTTGCGGCGATCGCCGCGTGCTGCGCTGCCAGCACGATTTCATACAAGGTTTTTTGCGGGCCGGAGAATACGCCGTTGGCCGGGAAGGTGCGGGTGATGTCGGACGCATAGCTTTCGAATTCGCAGCCGGCATCGATCAGCACCAGGTCGCCATCCTTGAGTTCGGTGTTGCCGGCGCGGTAGTGGAGCACGCAGGCGTTGGCGCCGGTAGCGACGATCGAGGTATAGGCCGGCGATTCAGCGCCGTTGCTGCGGAATTCATGCAGGATTTCCGCTTCCAGGTGGTACTCGCGCAGGCCGGGGCGCGCCATGCGCATCGCGCGGCAATGGGCGCCGGCGGCAATCTGTCCCGAGCGCTGCATGATCGCGTGTTCTCCCGCATCCTTGAACAGGCGCATTTCGGCCAGCAACGGATCCAAACTGTGGATGGTGGCCGGCGCGCTGATGCCGACGCGGGCCTGGCCGCCCAGCTTGTTGAGCCAGCCTTGCAGCTGGGCGTCGCGATTGGCTTGTTTGCCTAGCGAATAAAAGATTGCCGGCGCGTCGGCCAGCAGTTTCGGCATTTCTTCGTCGATGGCGTCGATGGCATAGGCCGCGTCGAAACCGAGCTGTTCGCGTGCGGCGTCGGGGCCGAAACGAAAGCCGTCCCAGATTTCCCGCTCGAGGTTTTTTTCGCGGCAAAAGAGGATAGCCTTGGGATCCTTGCCGGCGACCAGCACGATCACGGCGTCCGGTTCGGTGAAGCCGGACAGGTAATAGAAACTGCTGTCGTGGCGGTAAGGGAAATCGGAATCGGCGTTGCGGGCCGCCTCGGGAGCGGTCGAGATAATGGCGACGCCGCCGCCCATGGCCTGCATTTGCGCAATCAGTTTGCTGCGGCGTGTGCTGTAAGGAGTCATGCTGGCGTCTTTCTGGAGTAGGTTGGTTTGCTGCCGCTTATTTGTCGATGACTACAGCGGCGCGTTCAGTTGATTCAGGCGTTCGATGGTGCCGACATCGGTCCATTCGCCGCGATATATCTCGCCGCCGATTTGGCCGCGCGCGGCGTATTCGCGCAACAGGGTAACCAGTTTTTCCGACTGGCCGGCGCTGACGGCGTCGAACATGTCGGGGCGATAAACGCCGATGCCGGAGAACGTGTAGGTATGGCCCGGTTCGCCATCGTTGCTGACGGAAAAACTGTGCAGGCCAAAATCGCCTTGCGGATGGTGCGGCGGATTTTTCACCAGGTAGAGCCAGGCGTTGTCGCGTTTGTCCAGGGCATACGGCTGGCCCCAGATGTCATTGTCTTCCAGCGTATGCTTGACCTGTGCGAAATCGAAATGCGGGCAGTAGACATCGCCTGCAATCGCCACGAACGGCGCTTCGCCCAGCAGGTGGCGGGCGTTGGCGATGCCGCCGGCGGTTTCCAGCGCCACCGTTTCCGGCGAGTAGGCGATGGTTGCGCCGAATTTGCTGCCGTCGCCCAGCGTGTCTTCGATCATCTGTCCGAGATGGGCGTGATTGATCACGATCTCGGTAATGCCGGCGCGCACCAGGTTGACGATGTGCCAGACGATCAGCGGCCGGCCGCGCACCTTGAGCAAGGGTTTGGGAATGGAGTCGGTCAGCGGGCGCATGCGCTCTCCGCGGCCGGCGGCAAAAATCATGGCTTTCATTGTTTTGCTAAATTTTTCTGATACTTCAAACCTATAGTTTAATCAATTGAGGACAGAGTAATTCGTCGCGCTGCGGCGACTCTTAAACTCTGTCCCCAATGCGCTTAAAACGTGTAACCGACTTGCACGGTCTTGTCTTCCAGCTTGTCCAGCAACCGCACCAGCGGAATCAGCTCGCGGTAGCGCAGCGCGGTCTTGCGGACGTAGTCCATGACCAGCGGGATGTCTTTCAGGTAGGCTTCCTTGCCGTCGCGGTGATACAGGCGAGCGAACAGGCCGAGTATCTTCAGGTGCCGCTGCAGCCCCATGTATTCGAAATCGCGGTAGAAGGTGTCGATATCCGGGGCGACCGGCAGGCCGGCGCGCTTGGCGCGTTCCCAGTAGCGGATCATCCAGTCGAGCACTTGCGCTTCCTCCCACTGGATGTAGACATCGCGCAGCAGCGAGACGATGTCGTAGGTGATCGGGCCGTACAGCGCGCCCTGGAAATCCAGCACGCCGGGATTGCCGGCCGGCAGCACCATCAGGTTGCGCGAGTGGTAATCGCGGTGGATGAATACCTGCGGCTGCGCCAGGTTGTTGGCCAGGATGGCATCGAACACCTTGTTCAAATCCGCGGTTTGCTGGTCGGTCAGCGTTGCCTTCAGGTGTTTGCCCAAATACCATTCGGGAAATATTTGCAATTCTCGCAACAGGAAGGCGCGGTCGTATTCGGGCAAGACGTCGGGCTGGCTCTTGGTTTGCAGCAACACCAGGGCATCGATGGCGTCCATATACAGTTTCGGCGCGCTATCGTCATTCAGTTGCTGCAGGTAGGTCGTGGAGCCGAGGTCGGACAGCAGCAGGAAGCCGCGTTCGACATCTTGCGCCAGGATAACCGGCACCGACAGGCCGATGCCGGCAAACAGTCCGGCAATCTCGATGAACGGCCGCACATCTTCTTGCGGCGGCGGCGCATCCATGACGATCAGGGTCTTGCCGTCAACCGTGCCTGGACCGGCCGTATCCAGCCTGAAATAACGCCGGAAACTGGCGTCCGCAGAGGCTGGGCGGAGGGTTGCAGGGAGGGTCGGGACGGCGCTGAGCGCAGTTAACCATTCGACAATTTGGGTCTGACGCAGATCAGGCAAAGCAGGGGCAGACGGTGACAAAGGCATTGAGCAATCCAGTATTACAGTTATCGGTGGTGAGTTCCCATATAATAAGGGATTAATTTCAAAAAATCGCCTGCTATGGTGTTTGCCAAATTCATTTCATGACCCGGTCCTCCTCAGCGCTCCCCAAGCAATCCCAGTCACGTCCAGGTGGGGCCGCGTCCCAATTGCCTGCCTTGCGGCGCATGACTGTCCTGGTGGCTTCGGTCGTCGCGGCGGCGTCCATGCCTATGTGGGCATGGGCACAAACGACTGAAACGGTCACGCCGACTGTCCCCACCACCCAAAGCAGCGCCAAGCCGCCGCGCGTCAACGACAGCGATGCGCCGACCACAGTAGAGGCCGAGCAGATGACCGGCCGCCCGGACCGGCTGATCAACCTGGATAACGATGTCGACATGACGCGCGGCGAGACTAACGTCAAGTCCAACAAGGCGACTTACCGGATTGTCGAAAACGAGGCGGAAGCCCACGGCTGCGTGCGCATGAACCGCTACGGCGACAAGTACACCGGCGACGACCTCAAGCTGAACATGGATTCCGGGCAAGGTTTCCTGACCAATCCGACCTACTGGTTCAAGGCCAATGATGGCCACGGCAGTGCGGAACGCATCGATTTTATCGACGAGGACAAGTCAAAAATCATCACCGGCACTTACACCACCTGCCCGAGCACCAAGCCGGACTGGTACATCAAGTCGAGTACGCTGGATGTCGACAGCGGGCTGGGCGAAGGGGTTGCCCACAACGGCGTCCTGTATTTCAAGAGCGTGCCCATACTTGGTTCGCCGATCCTGTCTTTCCCTTTATCGAACGAGCGCCAGTCCGGTGTCTTGCCGCCGGTTATAGGGACCACCAACAACGGTGGTTTTGAGTTCAACCTGCCTTATTATTTCAATATCGCCCCTAATCGCGATTTCACGCTGTACCCCAACATCATTACCCAGCGTGGTTTGCAAATGGGCGGAGATGCACGTTACATTGGGGATGGCTACAGCGGCCAAACCAAGATTGAGTACCTGCCGGACGACAAGCTGACCAAGACCAACCGTTATGCGGTGCAATCGATCCATTCGCAGACGCTGGCGCCTGGTTTCACTATGGGCTGGAATGTTAATTTTGCTTCGGATAACAATTATCCCGATGATTTCACGCGTTCGATCACCCAAAGCTCAACGCGGGTGTTGAATCGGGAATTCGATTTGAACTATAGCGGTTCATTCTGGAACGTGGCGGCGCTGGCTTCGCGCTATCAGGTATTGCAGGATTTTGATGCCAACGGCAATCCGACACTCAGCCGTCCGTACGACCGCTTGCCGCAAGTCACCCTGACTGCGGGCAAGCAAGACATCTATGGTTTTGACTGGACCGTGAACGCGCAGTACACCCGCTTCAGGAATAGCCAATACGACTTCCCGCAAACCAGCAGCACTTTGTTGCCGCTGGGCGGCGATCGCATCTACGTTAACCCACAACTTTCTTATCCGATTATTCGTCCGGGCTATTTCATTACGCCGAAGATCCAGCTGGATGCAACGTCGTATAACATCTCGCCGAATAAATTTGGCATACCGAATCCGATTCCGGCAGGTGCAACTCCGCTGGGGAATAGTTATAGCCGGGTGTTGCCGACCTTTTCGCTGGATGGCGGTTTGATTTTCGAGCGCGACGCCAAATTTTTCGGCAACCAGATGACGCAGACACTGGAGCCGCGCTTGTTCTATGTGCGTACCCCGTACCGTGACCAGAGCCAATATCCGTTGTTTGACAGCGCGGTGGCCGACTTTAATTTTGCCCAGATTTTTACCGAGAACCGCTATAGCGGCCACGACCGTATCGGCGACGCCAACCAGCTGACGGCCGCGGTGATTTCACGCTTTATCGAGGAATCGGGGATAGAACGCTTGCGCCTGGGTATCGGCCAGCGCTTTTACTTTACCCCGCCGCGCGTTTCATTGGGGGGGACGACCGATACCATCACCACCAGCCGCTCGGATCTGCTGCTGTCGGCAGGCGGGCAGGTGACTCAGGCGCTCGGTATCGACAATACGATCCAGTATAGTCCGAGCAATAACCAGTGGGTGCGCGCCAGCTCCATCATCAAATGGCAGCCGGGCCCGAAAAAAGTCATCAATTTCTCCTACCAGCTGGATCACAATAACGTCGATCCGCTGCTGCTGGACAATAAATACCTGAAGCAATTCGACGTATCGGCCCAATGGCCGCTGAGCCGCCGCTGGTACGGTGTCGGCCGGGTCAGTTATTCCTTGCAGGAAAAAACGGTCGGACAAAGCCTGCTCGGGCTGGAATACAAGGCCGACTGCTGGGTGTTCCGCGTGGTCGGCCAGCGTACGCCGACCTCGTCAACCCGCTCGACTACGGGTATATTCGTGCAACTTGAGTTGAATGGTCTGTCAAGCATCGGGTCCAATCCGATCCAAGCCCTGCGCAGCAGTGTCCCAGGTTATCAGAATGTTAATCAACCCGACTCTTTCATTAGCCGTTGAATCCGTCATTTTCACTTATGAACGTTTTTCCAATTATGCGTAAAACCAATCAAATCCAACTCGCTGCAATGGCATTCTCGCTGTTGTCCGTTACTGCCGGCGGCGCCTGGGCCCAAGCCGCATCGACGGCGCAAACTGCGCCGCCAGCGGTTGCGCCGGCGATTGTGCCAACTACCGCGCCGGTCGCCAAGCCAGCTGTGGCCAAGGCCAATCCGCAGACCGTCGATGCGATTGTCGCAGTGGTCAATACGGACGTGATTACCCAGCAGGAATTGGCCAAGCGCATGAGCGATGTGGTGCAACGCATGCGCGCCCAGAACATCGAATTGCCGCCGGTTGCCGAACTGCAGAAACAATTGCTGGAACGCATGATCCTGGAACGCGCCGAAGTGCAGCTGGCGAAAGAAAACGGCCTGTCGGTGGACGACGTCATGCTGGACCGAGCGATCAGCCGGATCGCCGAGCAGAATAAATTGTCGATGGGAGATTTCCAGAAGCAGCTGGCGCAGGACAAGATTCCTTACGCATCTTTCCGCGAAGAAATTCGCCAGGAAATGCTGTTGCAGCGCTTGCGTGAACGCGAAGTCGACAACAAGATCCAGATTTCGGAATCGGAAGTCGACAACTACATCGCCGCTGAAAGCGCTAACAAACAAACCGCCCAGGAACTGGATCTGGCGCAGATCCTGGTCCGGGTGCCGGAAAATGCCTCGGCCGAGCAGATTGCACAGCGCGCCAAGCGCGCTGAAGAAGCTATGCAGCAGATCAAGTCGGGCGGTAACTTCGCTGCCGTCGCCGCGGCCTATTCCGATGCCAGCGATGCCCTGACGGGCGGCGACATGGGCTGGCGCGCGCAGGACCGCCTGCCGGCGCTGTTTGTGGAGGCGGTCGCGAACCTGAATCCGGGCCAGGTGTCGAGCATCCTGAAAAGCGCCAACGGTTTTCATATCATCAAGCTGGTTAACAAGCGCGCAGCTGCCGCGGCAGCTGCGACTGACACGGCAGCTGCGCCAGTCCAGCAGACCCATGTGCGCCATATCCTGATCAAGGTGACGCCTACCGTGACGGCAGCCGAAGCGCGCCGCCGCCTGGTCGACCTGAAGGAGCGTATCGACAACAAGGCGGCAACGTTTGAAGATCTGGCCAAATTGTATTCGAACGATTTGTCGGCCTCCAAGGGCGGCGACCTGGGCTGGGTTTACCCGGGCGATACCGTGCCCGAATTCGAACGCGCGATGGATGCGCTGAAACCGGGCCAGATCAGCGATCCGATCGAGTCGCCATTCGGCTACCACCTGATCCAGGTGGTGGAGCGCAAGGCCAATGACGTATCCAAGGAACGCCAGCGCCTGACGGCGCGGATGGCGATTCGTGAACGTAAAACGGAAGAAGCCAGCAACGACTGGCTGCGCCAATTGCGCGACCGGACCTACGTGGAATACCGCAACGACGACCGTTGATTGCGGCGCACCAGCCAGCCTTGAGAGTAGTGCATGTCTGAATCATCTGCCGTTCCGCTGAAACCGCAAAGGCGGCCGATATTGGCCGTCACTTGCGGCGAGCCGGCGGGCATCGGCCCTGAAGTGTCGATCAGGGCGGCCTGGCAGTTGCGCGCCGAAATCAACAGCGTGCTGATCGGCGATGCCGCTTTCCTGGCGATGATCGCGGCCGAGATCGACCCGCAGATCCAGCTCGTAGCATTGTCGCAGCAAGCCTTGCGCAACAACGGCTTGCCGAATTTTCCCCCTGGCCAGATTGCAGTGATCGACTGCCCGCTCGATGCGCATGTGCAGCCGGGCCAGCTGGATGCGCGCAACGGCCGCGCCGTGTTGCGCACGCTGGATATCGCCATCAATGGCGCGCAGCAGGGGATTTTCGACGGCATGGTCACTGCACCATTGCAGAAAAGCACGATCAATGACGCTGGCGTGCCGTTCACCGGCCATACCGAATACCTCGCCGAGAAAAGCGCGACGGCGCAGGTAGTCATGATGCTGGCCACGGACCGGACCACGCCGCCGTTGCGGGTAGCGCTGGCGACTACCCACCTGGCCTTGAAAGATGTAGCGGCGGCGCTCACTTTTGACAGCCTCAGCCGCACCATCGACATCCTGCATGCCGACCTGCAGAAAAAATTCGGCCTGGCGCAGCCGCGCATCCTGGTGACGGGCCTGAATCCGCATGCCGGCGAGGGCGGTTACCTGGGACGTGAAGAAATCGATATCATCACGCCGGCGCTGGAAGCCGCGAAAGCGCGCGGCATCGCCGTCAGCGGCCCGTATCCGGCCGATACGCTGTTTCAGCAAAAATACCTGGCGGACGCCGATTGCGTGCTGGCGATGTATCACGACCAGGGTTTGCCGGTATTGAAATACGCCAGTTTTGGACACGGCATCAATATCACGCTGGGCTTGCCGTTCATCCGTACCTCGGTGGATCATGGCACGGCGCTGGATCTGGCTGCTGCCGGCCTGGGCCGCGCCGACCACGGCAGCATGCTGGCGGCGCTGAACGTTGCAGCGCAAATGACACGCATGAGTCAATCCGGGAAAGAGTAAGCTCGGCACGCTGCGCCGTCTTCAAGACGGCCTGCAAGCGTTTTGGCTTCTCCGCCTCGTAAACAAAGAAAAATATGAAGAACCACATTCCCCGCAAGCGCTTCGGCCAGAACTTCCTGACCGACGACACCGTGCTGTACAACATCATCAGCGCGATAGATCCGCAAGCCGACGACAACATGGTCGAGATTGGGCCGGGCCTGGCCGCGATGACGCGTTTGCTGCTGGAGTCGCTGCGGCAATTGCATGTAGTCGAATTGGATCGCGACCTGGTGGCGCGCCTGCAAAAGAATTTCGATCCGGCGCGCCTGCATGTGCATTCCGCCGATGCGCTGAAATTCGATTTCGCCAGCATTCCCCTGGCCGGCGACCGTAAGCTGCGCGTGGTCGGAAATCTTCCGTACAATATTTCCAGCCCCTTGCTGTTCCATCTGGCGCAGATTGCGCCGCAGGTGCAGGACCAGCATTTCATGCTGCAAAAGGAAGTGGTGGAGCGCATGGTCGCCGCGCCCGGCACCAAGGCCTTCGGCCGCCTGTCCGTCATGCTGCAATGGCGTTACAAGATGCAGCTGATGTTCATCGTGCCGCCGACCGCATTCGATCCGCCGCCGAAAGTCGAATCAGCCATCGTGCGGATGATTCCGATTGCCCAGCCCTTGGCATG
>NZ_JAQGLV010000278.1 GCF_028292705.1 Collimonas fungivorans
GTTATGGATGCTGGTCGACATATTATGCGTCACGTGCAGCTGGCGCGCACGGATATGCACGCCGCCGCGCTCGAACAGGCTCTCGAAAGCGGCCCGGATCGCGGCATGGCCATGCAGCCGCGTCGCGTTCGGATGGATACAGACGATTTCGTCGTCGTCCGCCCATAGCGCCATCATGGCCTCGATATCGGCGCGGCTCATGGCGTCGTAAAAAGCGGTTTCGGTTTCTTCGGCCGAGCCGTGCATGAATTTGACGTGCGGCATATCGCCTCCGTGCTCAAACTGTTGAACGAATTGTCACCATACCTTGCTGCCATCAAAAAAGGGAGCCACGCTCCCTTTTGTCATCAGTGGCCCTTGACTACCGCGCCCGGTTTCAGCCGGTACTGCGTGCCGCAGTAGGGACATTTGGCGTTGCCGCTGCTTTTGTCGAATTCCAGAAACACGCGCGGATGCGAAGACCATAACGGCATTGCCGGATTAGGGCAATGCGCCGGCAGGTCCTTGCCGTCGAGTTCAACCGGGGTTTGCGTATTTGCTACTGTAGTCATCTGTTTCTCCAAATTTGCTTCTGCTTTACTTGCAACCAAGTGATGTTGGCGCTGGCTTATTTTCCGACTAGAGTAAGCCAGTGCCGATATTTGTCCGACTTGCCCGCCACCACATCGAAAAACATGGTTTGCATCTTTTCGGTGATCGGGCCGCGCTTGCCTTCGCCGATGGTGCGGTTGTCGAGTTCGCGGATAGGCGTGATTTCCGCCGCGGTGCCGGTAAAGAAGGCTTCGTCGCTGCAATACACTTCATCGCGGGTGATGCGTTTCTCGATCACTTCGATGCCGCTGTCGCGCGCCATGGTCAGCACCGCATCGCGCGTGATGCCGTCCAGGCAGGACGCCAGGTCGGGCGTATAGATCTTGCCGTTCTTGACGATGAACACGTTCTCGCCGGAGCCTTCCGATACATAACCGTCGGTATCCAGCAGCAGCGCTTCGTCGTAGCCGTCGGTCAGCGCTTCCTGGTTGGCCAGGATGGAATTGATGTAATAGCCGCTGGCCTTGGCGCGCACCAGCGACACATTGACGTGGTGGCGGCTGAACGAGGAAGTCTTGACGCGTATCCCTTTGGCCAGCCCGTCTTCGCCCAGATAGGCGCCCCACGGCCAGGCCGCGATGGCGACATGTACTGTGTTGCCCTTGGCCGCGATGCCGAGCTTTTCCGAACCGATCCAGATCAGTGGCCGCATGTAGCAGGATTCCAGCTGGTTTTCGCGCACCACCTGGATTTGCGCATCGATCAGGGTTTGCAGGTCGTAAGGCACTTGCATCTGGAAGATCTTGGCCGAATTCAGCAGGCGCTGGGTGTGCTCTTTCAGGCGGAAAATCGCCGGACCCTGCTCTGTCTTGTAGGCGCGCACGCCTTCGAAGACTGCCATGCCGTAGTGCAGCGAATGCGTCAGGACGTGGATATTGGCGTCGCGCCAGTCGATCAGTTTGCCGTCTTTCCAGATCTTGCCGTCGCGGTCGTCCATGGACATGTTTAAATCTCCGGTAAATAGAATTGCCTGATTTGCAATGAGATTGCGGCGCTGAATAACCTGTCAGCGGACCTGTCATCGCTCATTGCCATTCTTTGGCGGATTCTTGGGTATAAAGTGACATTTTAACGGATTCGCCGCAGCCTACTCTGTAGAATATTGGTCTCGGCGCTGGTGTTTTGAGACCCGTCATGCGCGGAAAACGGTGTTTTGACAGAGCCTGCTGGAGTAAAATAGCGACTTTTCCTCCCTGATATTGCCTGATCGACATGAAATTCAATCGACTTAGCGACCTGATCGCGCAACACCAGCTGCAAGGCAAGCGCGTGTTTATCCGTGCTGACCTCAATGTGCCGCAAGACGCGGCGGGCAATATTACTGAAGATACGCGCGTGCGCGCTTCGGTGCCGGCGATCCGCCAGGCGCTGGATGCAGGCGCCGCGGTGATGGTGACGTCGCACCTGGGACGTCCGACCGAAGGCGAATTCAAGCCGGAAGATTCGCTGGCGCCTATCGCCAAGCGCCTGGCGGAACTGCTGGGCCAGCCGGTTGAGTTGCGACAAAACTGGGTAGACGGCGTGGAAGTGGCGCCGGGCCAGGTGCTGCTGCTGGAAAATTGCCGCGTCAACAAGGGCGAGAAAAAGAATAGCGACGAGCTGGCGCAAAAGATCGCCAAGCTCTGCGATATCTATGTCAACGACGCGTTCGGCACCGCCCATCGGGCCGAGGCCACCACGCACGGCGTCGCCAAGTTTGCGCCGATAGCCTGCGCCGGCCCTTTGCTGGCCGCCGAACTGGACGCCCTGGGCAAGGCCCTGAACCAGCCGGCGCGGCCGCTGGTAGCCATCGTCGCCGGTTCCAAGGTGTCGAGCAAGCTGACCATATTGAAAGCGCTGGCCGACAAGGTCGACAACCTGATCGTCGGCGGCGGCATCGCCAATACCTTTTTGCTGGCAAGTGGCCTGAAGATCGGCAAGTCGCTGGCGGAACCGGACCTGGTCGAGGAAGCCAAAGCCATTATCGACATGATGGCCAAGCGCGGCGCCTCGGTGCCGATTCCGGTCGACGTGGTGTGCGCCAAGGAGTTTTCGCCGACGGCGGCAGCGCAGGTCAAGGATGTCGCCGATGTGGCTGACGACGACCTGATCCTGGACATCGGTCCGAAAACCGCAGCAATCCTGGCGGCGCAAATCGCCCAGGCCGGCACCGTGGTCTGGAACGGCCCGGTCGGCGTGTTCGAATTCGACCAGTTCGGCGAAGGCACCAAGACCCTGGCGCTGGCGATCGCCAACTCCAAGGCTTTCTCGATTGCCGGCGGCGGCGATACGCTGGCCGCGATCGCCAAGTACAAGATTACCGACAAGATCGGCTACATCTCCACCGGCGGCGGCGCTTTCCTGGAATTCCTGGAAGGCAAGACCTTGCCGGCGGTCGAGATCCTGTTGCAGCGCGCCAGCTAAGTTTCACCCGGGAATCGGACAGCTGGTTGCACAACCAACTGTCCAGCGGTTTGTTCATGTTGTACTGAAAGGTTGTCCATGCAAAGAGCTACCAAGATCGTCGCCACTATCGGACCTGCATCGAGCGATGCTGACACACTGAAGCGGATGTTCGTCGCCGGGGTCGATGTGGTGCGCCTGAATTTTTCGCATGGCAAGGCGCAGGACCATATCGACCGCGCCAAGCTGGTGCGGGAAATAGCGGCAGCCTGCGGCAAGCAGGTCGCCATCATGGCCGACTTGCAGGGGCCGAAGATCCGGGTCGGCAAGTTCGAACAGGGCAAGATCGAATTGAAGAATGGCGAAAAATTCATTCTCGACGCCGATTGCGCCATGGGCAACCAGGAACGCGTCGGTCTCGATTACAAGGCTTTGCCGCGTGACCTGAAACCGGCTGACGTATTGTTGCTCAACGATGGTTTGATCGTGTTGGTGGTTGAAAGAATCCTCGGCAATGAGATCCACACCATCGTCAAGATCGGCGGCGAACTGTCCAATAACAAGGGCATCAACCGCCAGGGCGGCGGTTTGACGGCGCCGGCGCTGACCGCCAAGGACATGGAAGACATCAAGACCGCCATGAGTTTCCAGGCCGACTATGTGGCCGTGTCGTTCCCGAAGAACGCCACCGACATGGAAATGGCGCGCCAGCTGGCCAATGTGGCCGGCGAACCCTACGATCACAAGCCGATGATGATCGCCAAGATCGAACGCGCTGAAGCGATCCCGGTATTGCAGGAAATTCTCGATGCCTCCGACGGCATCATGGTGGCCCGCGGCGACCTGGCGGTGGAAGTCGGCAACGCTGCCGTGCCGGCGCTGCAGAAGCGCATGATCAAGATGGCGCGCATTTCCAACAAGCTGACCATCACCGCGACCCAGATGATGGAGTCGATGATCGTCAATGCGGTGCCGACCCGGGCCGAAGTGTCCGACGTCGCCAATGCCGTGCTGGATGGCACCGACGCCGTGATGACTTCCGCCGAAACCGCTTCCGGCAAATATCCGGTAGAGACGGTGGAAGCGATGTCGGCGATCTGCCTGGAAGCCGAAAAATCGGAAGACTGCAAGCTCGACGCCGATTTCCTGAATGTCCAGTTCACCCGCGTCGACCAGTCGATCGCCTACGGCGCCTTGTTTACCGCCCATCACCTACGGGTCAAGGCGATTGCGGCGCTGACCGAATCCGGTTCGACGCCGTTGTGGATGAGCCGGCACAATATCGATATCCCCATTTGCGCCATCACGCCGAGTATCGCCACCCAGCGCAAGGCCGCCTTGTACCGCAATGTGCAAACCTTCGAACTGGCCAAGTCGATCGACCGCGAAGAGGTGCTGAAGGCTGCACAGAATTTGCTGCTGGCTAATGGCGTAGTGCAACTTGGCGACCTGGTGGTTGTCACATGGGGTGAGCCGATGGGACAGATCGGCGGCACCAATGCGCTGAAGATCATGAAGATCGGCGAGTATTGAATTCGTTGGAGCAGAATCGGCACGCTGCACCGCAGTGCGTATGCGTTGTGCATAGCGCGCGGCCTGAACGCTGTTCCATTACAGTTTTTTATTATCGGAGTACATCATGCCTCTAGTATCCATGCGTCAATTGCTGGACCACGCAGCTGAAAACAGCTATGGCCTGCCTGCTTTCAACGTCAACAACCTGGAACAAGTCACTGCCATCATGCAGGCCGCCGATGAAGTCGGCGCGCCGGTCATCATGCAGGCTTCGGCAGGTGCCCGCAAATATGCCGGCGAAGCCTTCTTGCGCCACCTGATCGAAGCAGCGGTCGAAGCTTTCCCGCACATCCCTGTGGTGATGCACCAGGACCACGGCCAGTCGCCGGCGGTCTGCATGGCGGCGATCAAGTCCGGCTTCACTTCGGTGATGATGGACGGTTCGCTGATGGAAGACGGCAAATCGGTCGCCAGCTACGAATACAACGTCGAAGTATCGCGCAAGGTGGTCGAGTTTTCGCACGCGATCGGCGTCACCGTGGAAGCGGAACTGGGCGTGCTCGGTTCGCTGGAAACCATGATGGGCGACAAGGAAGACGGCCACGGCGCCGACGGCAAGATGACCCGCGAGCAGCTGCTGACCGACGTGTCGCAGGCAGCCGATTTCGTCAAGCAGACCCAGTGCGATGCGCTGGCGATTGCGATCGGCACTTCGCACGGCGCCTACAAGTTCTCGCGCAAGCCGACCGGCGACATCCTGGCGATCGAACGCATCAAGGAAATCCATACCCGCATTCCTAACACTCACCTGGTGATGCACGGCTCCTCCTCGGTGCCGCAGGAACTGCTGGCGGAAATCCGCGAATTCGGCGGCGACATGAAAGAGACCTACGGCGTGCCGGTGGAAGAAATCCAGGAAGGGATCCGCCACGGCGTGCGCAAGATCAATATCGATACCGACATCCGCCTGGCGATGACCGGCGCGATCCGCCGTTACCTGATCGAAAATCCAAGCAAGTTCGATCCGCGCGATTACCTCAAGCCGGCGCGCGAAGCCGCCAAGGCCGTGGTGAAAGCCCGTTTCCTGGCGTTCGGCTGCGAAGGCCAGGCCGCCAAGATCAAGCCGGTTTCGCTGGAAAAGATTGCAGAGAAATACAAGAAGGGCGAACTGGCGCAGATCGTCCAGTAACAGATAGATGTTGTAATCGCGTCCGGCATGGCCGGGCGCAATAACTTACCAGCTTGCAGGATGGTGCCTCCACCGTCCGGCGGCTGGTTTTCTGACTTATGGAATAACCATGACTAGCCTTTACCAATCCACCATTACTTCCCTGCCATTGCTGGGTCGCGGCAAGGTGCGCGAAAACTATGCAGTCGGCGAGGACAAGATCCTGATCGTGACCTCGGACCGCCTGTCGGCTTTCGACGTCATCATGAACCAGCCGATACCCGGCAAGGGCAAGGTCTTGAACCGCATGTCTGACTTCTGGTTCGACAAGCTGGAGGCGATTGTCCCCAACCATCTGACCGGGATTGCGCCGGAATCGGTGGTGGCGGGCGACGAGGTCGAGCAAGTGCGCGGCCGTGCGGTGGTGGCGAAACGCTTGCAGCCGATCATGGTCGAGGCGGTAGTGCGTGGTTATATCATCGGTTCGGGCTGGAAGGATTACCAGGCAACCGGCTCCATTTGCGGCATCAGCTTGCCGGCCGGTTTGCAGCAAGCAGCCAAGCTGGCTGAGCCGATTTTCACGCCGGCGGCCAAGGCTGAGATGGGCGAGCATGACGAGAACATCAGTTTTGCCGACATGGAAGCGCGCATCGGCAAGGAACTGGCGGAAAAGATCCGCAGCATCAGTATCGAACTGTACAAGACCGCAGCTGACTACGCGGCTACGCGCGGCATCATCATCGCCGACACCAAATTCGAATTCGGCCTCGACCAGGACGGCGTGCTGCACTTGATGGATGAAGTGCTGACCGCCGATTCGTCGCGCTTCTGGCCTGCATCCAGCTACCAGGTCGGCATTTCACCGCCGTCGTTCGACAAGCAGTTCGTGCGCGATTACCTGGAAACCGTCACCAGCTGGAACAAGACCGCGCCGGCGCCGACCTTGCCGCAGGAAGTCATCGAAAAAACCGGCGCCAAGTATCGCGAAGCGCTGTTCAGCCTGACCGGCGAAACACTGAAGGATTGATGATGACCAAGGATAGCCAGCCTGCCGGCAAGCCGATCATCGGCATCGTCATGGGATCTTCCTCGGACTGGGACGTGATGCAGCACGCCGTCGCCATCCTGACGGAGTTCGGCGTCGCGCATGAGGCGCAAGTGATCTCGGCGCACCGCATGCCGGACCAGATGTTTGCCTATGCCGAATCTGCACGCGAGCGCGGCTTGCGCGCCATCATCGCCGGCGCTGGCGGCGCTGCCCACCTGCCGGGCATGATTGCCGCCAAGACCATCGTGCCGGTGCTGGGCGTGCCGGTGCCGTCCAAGTATCTGCGCGGCGAGGATTCCTTGCTGTCCATCGTGCAGATGCCGAAGGGCATTCCGGTTGCGACTTACGCCATCGGCGAAGCCGGCGCCGCCAACGCTGCTTTGTCGGCGATCGCCATGCTGGCCACTACCGACGATGCGCTGGCCGCCAAACTGCTGGCGTTTCGCGCCAAACAGACGCAAATTGCCCTTGATATGAAATTGCCTCCGGTATGAGCAGTATGCAACATGATTCGATAGAACCAATTATCCCCGCCACCACGCCGGCCACCTGGCTAGGCGTGATGGGCGGCGGCCAGCTGGGCCGCATGTTTACCCACGAAGCGCAAGCCATGGGTTACAAGGTGGCGGTGCTGGAACCGGAGCAGGATTGCCCGACCGGTCACGTCGCCGATCGTCATTTCCTGGCCGACTACAGCGATGAAGTCGCCTTGACCGAGATGGCCAGCTTGTGCGCGGCGGTGACCACCGAGTTTGAGAACGTCGCCGCCGGCAGCCTGGCGATCCTGGCGCGCAGCAGTTTTGTCGCGCCTGCCGCGGCCTCTGTCTCGGTAGCCCAGGACCGCATGGTGGAAAAGCGCTTCTTTACCGAGTGCGCCAAGACCTCGACAGTGCTGCCGGCGCCGCATCACCTGATTGAATCGGCGGCGGATATCGAGACTATCCCGGCCGACTTGTTGCCCGGCATCCTGAAAACGGTGCGGCTCGGTTACGACGGCAAGGGACAGGCGCGGGTGCGCAGCCTGGACGAAGTGCGCCAGGCGTTTGCCGGCATGAACGGCGTCGCCTGCGTGCTGGAAAAGATGCTGCCGCTGGCCTATGAAGTTTCGGTGCTGGTGGTGCGCGGGGTCGACGGCAAGGCAGCGGTATATCCGATTGCCGAAAACGTGCATCGCGACGGCATCCTGTTTACCACCACGGTGCCGGGCCCGAACGTCTGCGGCGAAACCGCCGAGCGCGCCCAGCATGCTGCGCTGGCCATCATCGGGCAGTTGAATTATGTCGGCGTCCTGTGCATCGAGTTTTTTGTCCTGCAGGACGGTTCGCTGGTGGTCAACGAAATGGCGCCGCGTCCGCACAACAGCGGCCACTACACCATGGATGCCTGCGTCACCAGCCAGTTCGCGCAGCAGGTGCGGGCCATGGCGCGCATGCCTTTGGGCGACACCCGCCAGCATTCGCCGGCGGTGATGCTGAATATCCTGGGCGACGTCTGGTTCCAGAACGACAGCGGCGATAGCCAGCAAGCGCGTGAGCCGGCATGGGACAAGATCCTGGCCTTGCCGGCGGCGCATTTGCATTTGTACGGCAAGGCGCAGGCGCGCCGCGCGCGCAAGATGGGACATATCACGTTCATCGCCGCGACCATGGCGGAAGCACAGCAACAACTGGCGCAGGCTTGCGCTATCCTCGGCATCGCTCCATAAATGAAACCCCCGGTCATCGATCTGCAAGCAATCCGGCTGGCCGCGCGCAAGCTGGAAGCCGGCGCGCTGGTCGCGTTTCCTACCGAAACGGTGTATGGACTGGGCGCCGATGCCGAGAACGCGGCGGCGGTGGCCAGCATTTATGCCGCCAAAGGGCGTCCATCCAATCATCCGGTGATCGTCCATGTCGCGCCGGAAGCGGACATCGGTTACTGGGTTGAGTCGGTGCCGCCGCAGGCGCAAACGTTGATTGCTGCTTTCTGGCCGGGACCGCTGACGCTGATCTTGCCGCGCGCCGCGCATATTCCGGACCAGGTGTCGGGCGGTCAAAGCTCGGTCGGCTTGCGTTGTCCGTCGCATCCGGTGGCGCAGGCCTTGCTGCGTGAGTTCAGGGGCGGCAAGGGCGGCATCGCTGGTCCTTCGGCGAACAAGTTTGGCCATGTCAGCCCGACCACGGCGCAGCATGTGCGCGACGAATTCGATACCGAAGGCGACAGTCCGATCGCCTGCATCCTGGATGGCGGCCAGAGCGAAGTCGGCATCGAGTCGACCATCATCGATTTATCCCGCATCGCTTCGCATGGACCGGTGTTGCTGCGGCCCGGCCATATCAGCGCCGCACAAATCGGCGCGGTGCTGGGCGTCGCGGTGCAAGCCGCCGACGCCGCCGCTCCGCGCGCTTCAGGCACGCTGGAGTCGCACTATGCGCCACACACCCCGGTGCTGCTGGTGCCTTCGGCGCAACTGGCCGGCATCCTGCAGCAAATGCACCAAGCTGGACAGAGCCTGGCGCTGATCAGTTATTCCACGCCGGCTGCGGGCATGCCGCCCTTGGCCGCGCAATTTCCGATGGCCGCTGAGGCCCAGGCCTATGCCCACGATCTTTATGCGGCACTGCGCAATATGGACCATGCCGCGGCAGACCTGATCGTGGTGGAAACGCCACCGTCCGGCCCCGCCTGGCAGGGCGTCAACGACCGTTTACGCCGTGCCGCGCACGATTCATCTGCCGTCCTGGCGGGTTTCAAAAAATAATTTGAGGTAAAAAAGCTACAACTATAGTCAAATGATTCTAAAGCTGGCATAGTGTAAAAAAAAGAATAGCACGCGCGTTCTTTTCGAGGAAAAAAAGCATAGAGAAGATATCCGGAAGTCACGGATACGCCGATTCTGGTAAATGCAGTCGAATAAGAGAGCGTTGTCTGGTTAGGTCAGAGCTGAAAAACGCCAAAAAAAATGGGTTTGTACTGTATTCGCTGCAGGCAAAAATCCCGCTACTAAAAATGAAGTGTAACTTGGAGAAGACATATGAAAAAACAATTCAACGTATTGCCAAAACTGGCTGCGCTGTCCGTACTGGCAGCATGCGCGGCTCCCGCCATGGCGCAGCA
>NZ_JAQGLV010000218.1 GCF_028292705.1 Collimonas fungivorans
CGTCTAGGGTTTTACCGACGATTCCGCGAATGTCGTAAGCCTTGAATATGGAATTTTGAATCGGGAGCATAGTGTTGTACCAGGTTGGCTGCCTTAGCAGCGTTTATAGATGTCTTCGAAACGCACGATGTCGTCTTCCCCCAGGTAGCTGCCTGACTGCACCTCGATCAGGTGCAGCGGCAGTTTCCCGGGATTCTCCAGCCGGTGCCGGACGCCGATCGGAATGTAGGTCGATTCATTCTCGGTAAGGAATTTCTCCTCGTCGCCGCAGACAATGCGCGCCGTACCGCTGACCACTACCCAGTGTTCGGCGCGGTGGTGATGCATCTGCAGCGAAAGTTTCCCGCCCGGATTGACGGTAATCCGTTTCACCTGGAAGCGGTCGCCGCCGTCGATGCCTTCATAACAGCCCCAAGGCCGGTAGACACGTATATGGTTCATGTGTTCCGTGCGACTGTTTTTCTTCAGGGCTTCGACGATTTTCTTGACGCCTTGCACCTGGTCCTTGTGCACCACCAGCACCGCATCCTTGGTTTCCACCACCACCGTGTCCTGCATGCCGATCACCGCCACGAAGCGGCTTTCGGCACGGATCATCGAATCGCGGACACCGTCTGTATACACATCGCCGCGCAGCACATTGCCGTCGGCGTCGCCGTCCAGTATCTGCCATAAGGCTGACCAGGAACCGATATCGCTCCAGCCGATGTCCGCCGGCACCACCACCGCGTGCCGGGTATTCTCCATGACTGCATAGTCGATCGATTCCGCCGGACAGGTGGCGAAGGCGGCCTCATCCAGGCGGCAAAAATCGAGATCATTGTAAGACGCCTGGAAAGCCTGGGCGCAGCTCTCGGCGATCGCCGGCCGGTACTCGCGCAGTTCCGCCAGGTAGCGCGCCGGCTGGAACAGGAACATGCCGCTGTTCCAGCTATAAGCGGCATCGGCGGCAAATGTCTCGGCGCGCGCCTTGTCCGGCTTCTCGATGAATTTCTCGACCGCGTAGCAACCGTCGATGCCATTGAATGCAGCCTTGGCGCGGCGAATGTAGCCATAACCGGTTTCGGCAGCGCTAGGCACGATGCCGAAGGTCGCCAGCGAGCCTTGTTCGACCGCCTGGGCTGCGCACTGGACGGCCTTGTGGAAGGCTTGCGCATCGCCGATCACGTGGTCGGCCGGCAGCACCAGCATGATGGCGTCCTTGTCATGCTGGAGCAGGAAATGCGCCGCCACCGCGACCGTCGGCGCGGTATTCTTGCTTTCCGGCTCCAGCAGGATCGCCAGCGGCGCCATGCTGATGCCGCGCAACTGCTCCGCCACCATGAACCTGTGTTCATTGCCGCAGGTGAGCAGCGGCGGCATCAGTTCCGGCCAGTCCGCCAGCCGCAGCAGCGTTTCCTGCAGCATCGAATGCTGCGAGCGCAACGGCAGCAATTGCTTGGGCATGGCTTCGCGCGAGAGCGGCCACAGGCGCGTGCCGGAACCTCCGGCCAGGATCACTGGATATATTTTCATGGTCAGCTCACCGTGCTTTCATTTTCCGGCAGCCGGTCGCGGGCATCGCCCCAGTCAGGTATGCCGGCTTCGGGCAAACGGCGCATCTGGCCGGCGCGGTCTACGCTGTATTGCTTGAATACGATCGCCTCGTCCAGCTGGGCGCCGCCCAGGATCCGGGTGTATTCGAACAATACGCTGCGCACTACTTGCGCGCCGGAGCATATATGGCTGCCATGCCCGATCCAGGTCGGGCCGACGATCTTGCTGCCGGCATCGATGCGGCAGCCTGAGCCGATATAAACCGGCCCTTCGATAGTCGTGCCGTCCCAGTCTATGCTGGTGTTGAGGCCGGCCCAGACGCCATCGGCGATCTGCTTGCCCGGCATTTCCAGCTGCGCCACCTGGCCCAGCATCACATTCTGCAAGACGCTCCAGAAATCGGTCACGCTGCCGATGTCTATCCAGTTGAAAAACCGCTGCTGCGCATAGAATGGCAAGCCCTTCTTCGCCATCAGCGGAAACAGCTCGGAACCGATGTCGAACATCGTATCGGCCGGAATCAGGTCTATCACTTCCGGCTCGAAAATGTAAATGCCGGTGCTGGCGAAATTCGACAAAGCTTCGTTCTGCTTCGGTTTTTCCTGGAACGACTCGACCCGGCCCTCCTGGTCCATCACCACGACGCCGTAATTATCGACCTTGTCCCATGGCACCTCCTTGGTAATGACACTGGCCAAAGCGCCCTTTTGCTTGTGCTCGAACAGCGCAGAACTGAGATCGAGGTCGATCAAGGCATCGCCGCAGATCACGATCACGGTATCGTCGAAGAATTGACCAAACTGTTGGATCTTCTTGATACCGCCGGCCGAACCCAGGGGTTCCGCCGTCACCTCGCCGAAATCATTGATATAACCCTCGAAGGAATAGCCTATCTGCACTCCGTACTGGCTGCCGTCGCCGAAAAATTCTTCAATCTTGTGGTGCAGATGGCTGACGTTGACCATGATCTCGCGCACGCCGTAACTGGCAAGATATTCGATCAGGTAAGCCATCACCGGCTTGCCCAGGATCGGGATCATGGGCTTCGGCAGGTCGTAGGTCAGCGGGCGCACGCGGGTGCCTTTGCCGGCCGCTAGAATCATTGCTTTCATGTTTCACCTCACACAAGTTGAATCAAAAATCGGCTTCAAGTTTCCCGCATAAATTCTACGGGTAAGTTTTCTAACTGCCGCTTTTCTTGCGGCACAGCAGCAGGAACATCAGAATGTCGAAGGTATAGCGGCGCAACAGCCGCCGCGGTTCCAGGCACAGGCGGTACAGCCATTCCAGCCGCAGCCTTTGCACCAGGTGCGGCGCGCGCGGCTTGTAGCCTCCCCAGAAATCGAACAGGGCGCCGACGCCGACCACGACTTTGGCGTTGAGCGCCTGGCGGTTGACCAGGATCCACTCTTCCTGCATCGGATTGCCCAACGCCACCAGCACTACTTCCGCCTGCGAGCGATTGATCAGGGCCACCAGGCCGGCGCGCTGCTCTTGCAAGCCGCGATAGCCGTCGCAGCTGCCGACCACGATCTGCTTCAACGGCCCGCCCACATGCGCCACCGCCTTGTCCAGGATTTCCGGCCGGCCGCCCAGCATGAACACCCGCTTGGGCGCGCCCGTCCCGCACAGGAGGTGCGGGATGAAATCGGTGCCGTTCAGGTTTTCCTTGAACGCCTCGCGGCCGAACAGGAAAGCCGCGATATCCATGCCGACGCCGTCGTTGACGATCGTCACCGAGGCATTCCGCATTTTCTCCAGCAGATGGTTGCAGCGCACGATGAAATTCGTATTGGCGAAAAACAGCGTTATTTTTTTGTTGACCCACATCGCATGCTGCAAGTACCTGGCCAGCACGGAGGCGGTTGTCTTGACCACCGGGAAACCGGCGATCGGGATTGTCTTCTTTGTGTTCATGAAAAAACTCTCCTAAACAGCGTCTCCAGAAAACCCGGAAGACGCTTGAACCCACTTCGCTGCCGTCTATCGTGCGCGGCCCAGCCGCATAGCCGACAGCAATAATCCATGCCACGAAGCGTTGACCGACCTGATCTGCCAGCCGGTGACAACCACCATGAATGGATACAACAAGCAGGCGATAAGGACACCGCCCGCGACCAAGGTCACATTGCTGATTCCCGGCGGCACCAGCAACAGGTATGCCGTCAGCCCAAGGACCAGGAACGTGCTGCCCACCAGCGGCGGCGCCAGCGCGTACCAGACCTGGTGCGCGTTGAGGCCGAGCTCGCGGTTGAGCCGGATTTGAGACAGGGGAAAAACCAGCAGGTAGGCGCCGCAAAACGACAGGCTCATGCCAAGCAGGCCAAAGCGGTAGCAGCTCACGGCCAGCACGGTCGCCAGCGTCAATTGGGCGATGCCGAACAGCACCGGCAGGCGGTTTTTTCCTATCGCGAAAAACAGGTAGTCGTTCAGGTGCACGATGGACGACAGCAGGTACAGCAGCGCCAGCACGCTGACCACGGGCGCCGCGGGCAGCCATTTGGCGCCGAACACCGCAGCCACCAGCGGTTCGGCCAGCACGGCCTGGAAACACAGCAAGGGGGCGACGCAGAAAAGCGTAATGCCGAGGATCTTCAGGTAACCGCGCCCCATTGCCGCCATATCCGCGCGGGCGTCGGAAAATACTGGCAACGCCACTTTCTGCATGGAGCTGGCAATCACCAGGTACACCGCCGAGGTCACCCGTTTTCCCAGATTGTACAAGCCGGTAGCGTATGGCCCCAGGAAGATGCTTACCAGCAGCGAATCGCCATTGGTATTGGCAAACTGCAGAATGCCGGTCAGGCCGACCTGGCGGATGTCGCTCCAGTATTTCATGTTCAATCTGCGGTCAAACACGATGCGCGGCAGCCATCGGCTTTGCGCCACCACCAGCACCAGCGCCAGCCCGGATGCGGCAACCTGCTGCACCACCAGCGACATCGCACCCCAGCCGCTGGCGGCAAGCGTTATGCCGACCACGCCGCCGGTCATCACCGAGCCGATCGAGCGGATCGCCAGCTGGCGGAACATCATGTTGCGCACCAGCCTGGCCTCGTAGGCACGCATCAAGCCAAAAAACAGCACCGAAAGGCTCATGCCCTGCAACACTGTTTTCAGCTCCGGCGCCCGGTACAGGGAGGAAATTAGGCCTGCCGAAAAAAACATCAGGGCGGCGAGCAGCAGGCCCGCCAGGGTGCAGCATGTAAACACCCAGGAGTAAAACCTGTCGTCCGGCAGGCCGGCGCGTATCACAGGCATCGCAATCGCATCGAACACCACCAGCCGGGTAAACAGGATGAAGAGATGGGCGACGGTCAGCAAACCGAATGCGTCCGGCGCCAGGAAGCGCGCCAGCACCGCAAAAATCACGAATGAGATGACTTGCTGCGCGAGATTGTCCACGATCGACCAGATCGATCCGGACGCCAGGCCGCCGCCTGTGCTTTTCTGGTTCATCGCATTCCTAGTCTCAGGTCAGGCATGGAGTTCTCCATTGCTTGCTAGCCGCGCCAGCCGCGCACGCGCGCCAGCACGCTCAGGTATTTGAAACGCGCCTTGAGGAAATCGCCGCTGGCCAGCGCCAGCAAGATGCCGCCGCAAGTCCTCAGGCAGGTAGTCGGGAAATACCAGAACGGATACTCGTTGATCCGCATCACGCGGCCGATTCCGGTTTCGTATTTTTTCTGGCGGCGGCAGGCGCTGGCATCGAAATCCGTGGTCTTCACCGGATGATGCAAGGTCATGTCGACCAGGAATTTCAGCTTGAATCCATGCCGCAGGCTGCGCAAAAGGTAATCGGTCCCTTCCGCGGCGCCCCATACCGTGCCGGCGCCGACCCCCAGCGATTCGTCGAAGCCGCCGACCGTATTGACCACGCGCCGGCGCAGGAAAATGCTGAATTCGATCGCGCCGCGCCAGACGTTATAACGGTTCAGCAGCATGCTGCTCTCCAGCCAGCGCCCCTCGACATTGCCGTCACCGTCGGTGAAGCGGCCGGTAATGCCATCCAGCTCCGGATGGCTGGCCAGCACCGTGACCACCTGTTCCAGCAAACCGTCCGGATACCAGCAATCGTCGTCGGGGAAAGCGATCACGTCGCCGTCGGCCAGGGCCAGGCCGGCATTGCGCGCGCGCGAGGCGCCAAGCGCAGCCGAACGCACGTGCCGCAGCGGGAATTTGCGGCGATACAGGTCCAGCAGCGACACCAGCCTGTCGTCGCCGTTCTGGTCGACAGCGATCAGCTCAAAATTCCGGTAGTCTTGCGCATCCAGCGATTCCAGCAAGCGGGCAACTTCGTCAACCCGCCCTACCGTAGCCAGCACCAGCGAAAATTTCATTTGCATTCCTTTTCAGTCGTGTCCCGGGCACTGCTACATGCCTTTTTTCAGGATCGTCATTTGCGGCCGTTCGCCGTTGCCATCGGGCTGCAGGCTGAACGGATAAGTCCCCAGCCACTGCCCGGCGGCCCAATAAGTCCAGCCGCCCCAGGCCGGGTTGCCCTTGATGGAATCCACCATTGCCGTCAAGGCTGCCAGGCATTGCTGGTTGGCCGGCACCCCGAACTCGCCAAGAAACAGCCGGCGCCTGGTTGACGTGGCCCAAAGGGCGACGTTGGCCATGATTGCGCTCAGGCGGGCCGGCTCCACGCAATCGTTGCCGGTGCCGGAAAAATTCGCATCGGCATATTGATGGACTTCGATCATGTAGTTATCAGCGGGATCATGAAAGAAACGGAAAGCGTCTGCATTCGACACCGCGCCGTCTTTGGCATACCAGGAATGGGCCCCGCTCCAGCCGCCGCCCGGAACCAGGATCAGGTGCCGTGCGCCTTTCTTGCGCAAGGCATTCAGCGTCTCTTGCGCGGTTGCCGCCCACTCCGCGGTCGGCAGCTTGGCCGGCTCGTTCATCAAGCCAAAGGCGACGTTCGCCGGATCCTTGAAATTGACCAGCAGGCGCTGCCAGAGGTCGGTCAGAGCCGCGCGCGGCACCCCGGGCGAACCGATAGGCTGGCCGCGATATTGGCCATAGTTGTGCACATCGAGGATGATGCACACGCCGATCGAGCTGGCGGCCGCAACGCTGTCCTTGATCCTTTGCAGCTCTGCCTGGTCCAGTTCGCCGAACAGCTTCGGCTGCACCCTCTCCCATAGAAACGGCAGGCGGAAGGTGTTCATGCCCATGGATTGGAACAGGCGCATTTCATCCAGGTCCGGGTACACGTAGTCGGTAAATACCTTGCCCGGCAGCTTTTCCGCGGCGAATTCGGCGCCGCTCAGGTTGACGCCGGCCATCGGCTTGCCGTCCAGGCAAGCGGCGAACGTCGTCTGGCCAAACAAGGCGCACGCCAGGGTCAATGCGGGGAACAGGAATTTGATCATCTGGTGTCACCTCCTAAGGGCATTGACCGGGATCCGGCCGCCAGCGGAAACGCGGTAAGGAATTTCCGTTTGAACAGGCCGCCCGCGGATTTGATCAGGCGCGCTCCGGGTTTCTCGACCAGTTGATAGTTGAGCCATGAAAACAGGAGAACAAGAACAGCCACAGGCAGCAGGATGAACATTGGAAACGGCTCCGGATGGATTTTCCGTAGCAGGTAAATAATCGGCATATGCAGCAGATAGATTGAGAAACTCCATTCACCGCACAAAACCATGGCCCGGTTTGCGAAAAAAACATTACCGACAGCAGACGGAAAGGACAGGCCGAATACCAGAAAGGCGCCGAAAACGGCGGTGAGGATGCTGCTGTAGAACTCCTGGTTGCCGGCGAATGGCAGCACCACCCAGCCGGCTGCAATCGATACCAGCGCGGCGACCGACACCGTGTGCAGGACTGCGAACCATTTCCGGTTCTGGTCCTGGCTGTCGACATGCGAGCGCACCACGCCGGCAATCATGCCGAACAGGAAATAATGCAATTTCGAGCCGATGAAGGTGCCCGGGAAAATATCGCGGTACGACAGCAGGATCAGGCTGGCGAGCCCCAGGAACAGCAGCCCGGCAACATCGGACCGGCCCAGGAACCGGCTGCCCGCGGCCCAGGCCAGCAGGAACAGGAAGTAGAACTCGACTTCGGGCGTGATGCTCCAGAATACCGACACATTGCCCGAGAAGAAAACATGGCGCAGGATATTTTTCCCCGATATCCCATAGACAAAATTCGGATCGAGATTGACGTAGATGAAATAAGAAACCAGGAGAATCACGAGATAGGCGGGCGCAATCCTGGAAAAACGGGAAAATGCATAGTCGGCCACGTTGATTGCCGAAAACCGCTTCCCGAGATACAGATAGGCCATGAGAAAGCCGCTCAAGGAAAAGAAAATCGCCACGCCGACTTCACCGAACAGGTGGTTTTTCCAAGGCAAGGCAAACCAGTCCAGCGCGTGGCCGTATACCACCAGCAGCGCCGCCAGCCCGCGCAAGCCCGTGATTGCGTCAATTTTTTCTCTATCCATGGAAAATCCCAGATGCCTTGGGCTGCCGCCTCAACGCACCAGCTCCTTGTATACGTCGATATATTTTTCCGCGATGCGCCGCCAGTTGTAGCGTTCCACGAACTGCTGCATCTGCATGCGCCGCTGCGCGTAATCGGCCTGCATCTCTTGATGCAGCATCAGCAGGCTCGCCACGTTTTGTTCCTGGGTCGGCGCAGACAGCAGCAGCCCAGCCCTCGATTGTTCAAGCAGGTTGCGGAACGGCGGGATATCGCTCAATACCGGCGTCAGGCCGGCGCTCATCGCTTCAATCGGCGCGATGCCGAACCCTTCATGCCTTGACAGGCAAATGAAGTAGCTGGACTGCGCAATCAGCGCCGCCAGTTCATGGTCGGCAGGATTCGCCACGATTTGCACCGCATCCGCTAGGTCATTCTGTTTGGCCCAGGCACGCAGTTCTTCGGCGCTGTGGTCATATTCGCGGCCGGCGATGATCAGTTTCCAGCCCGGCTGGCGCTGCGCCAGCTGCTGGAACAAGGCGAGGGTTTCGAGCAAGCCTTTGTTGACCGACCAGCGGCCGAAATAGATCAAGGTCCGCGTCAGCGCCGGCGCCGACTGGTTGCTGTATTTCTCCACATTGACGCCGTTTTCAATCACCGCCAGTTTCGGCGGCTTGACGATGCCGGAAAACATGTCGCCATCGTTGTCGCTGGTGGCGATGATCTTGTCGTACGCCATGGTCGAAGCGCGCGTGACTGTGTTGAAGTAGACTTTCTTGAGCCCTGAAGCGAAGCTGGTGTGGAAAAACCCGCCATGGGTCGACGCCACCAGCGGCCGCCTGTGCAAGACACGGGTAAGCGCCATGTAATCGAAAAAGAAATCGATGCCATGCACATGGATCACGTCGGCGTCCGCCACATGCTCCAGCACGCTGGGACACAGCGGATACCTGCTGCTGCCGTGGAACGGCAGGCGCACCACGGCGACGCCGTTGACCAGAGCCTCGGAACTGAGGAATTCAGCGGAATTCCTGAACAGCCGGTTGAGCGTGACCACCTTCGGCAGCTGGCCGTGGTGCTCGCGCTGCTGCCTGGCGATATTCTGCACCACGTCTTCCATGCCGCCGATCGAGGGAGAATACTGGCGCACAATGTGCGTAACTTTAATGGGCATGTTGTTGCTCCTTTGTTTTTCCCGATGATCGTGTGGCCGCGCCGGCAGGCGATGACGAAGAGTCAGCCGCTCTTCCTACAGTGCATCCGACCAGGAACCAGAGGATGCCGGCGGTTTTCAAGGCAAACAGCGAGGTGCCGCTGACGCACAGGATCAGGGAGATGTACAGCGTGATATAGACGCGGAAGCGGTTGCCCCGCTCGTCCTCCATCCTCAGCATCCAGAACGGCAGCCACAGCAGGAAACACAGCGGCAGGCCGAGCCGCGTCAGCAGGGAGGGGTAACCCATGTCGCCGAAATTGGTGTTGTAGCCGTCCAGGCCCAGCAGCATGCCGATATCCAGGTCCAGCAGCGTGCGGCCGCTTACGTACAGCCGGCCCAGGAAGCTGTCGCTGTACCGGCCGTCGAAGAAAGCCCCGATCAGCAGCAGCATCAGCGCGCTCAGCAACGGCAGCACGATCAGCCAGGCGTTGCTGCTCTTGGCCAGCGGCGAACAGCGCAGCGCGATCAGCACGGCGACCGTGATCATGCCGTAACGCGAATCGCTCATGATGATCATGAGGGCCGCGGACAGCAGGAAAAAAAGCATGTCCTTGAACTCTTCACGTCGTTTCGACAAGCCCCAGGCAGCGATGATCACCGCAAAATTCCCGAGCGAAACCGGTTCCAGGAAAACCGAGGATATGCGGTGGCTGCCGAGCAGCGACGGCAGTATGGTGCGGCCGATCCCCTCCGGCCTTATCCCGTTCAGCCCCAGCACGCTGTCTTTGGCCCAGTTGGAACCGGCAGCCAGGCCGCCCTGGTTGACGTAATAGGAAAAAATATTGAAGATGCGCGAATAAAAATCAAGGAAAAACCATTCGGCAAAACCGAAAGCCAGCACCAGCAGCACCGCCAGCTTGAGCAGGCGGTCGGCATACCGGATATCGCCGATCTGGCGGCCGATACCGTAGAACAGGATAGGAATCATCACATCCCGGAATCCTTTCGGATCCAGCTGGTTGCGCATGATCGCCAGCAGGAACAGGTAGGCCGCTGCCAGGGCGGCGATGGCGACCAGTTCCAGCCTGATGTTCTTGCTCAGCACCACCATGCACAACAGGTAGATGACAAATTCCGAAAACACCACGCCCGCAGTGGAGATGGCATGGACGTTGGTATGGATAGCGCACAGGGCCGCCTGGTACAGCAGCGCGGCCATGAGTATCCAGAACGTCAGCCGTTCGGCCGGCACCGACAGGCCGGCCGAGCGTGGAAAAATGTAATCCCTGATGTTTGCAAAATTCTGCATGCGCTTGGTTCCCTTTATCAAAAACTCACCAGCACCGAACCCACCACTTCCGTGCCGCTGCGGCGCAACTGGTCGCTGAAGGCGGTGAGATCTGCCACCCGGGTACGGTCTTTGCGCACCACCAGCAGCACCCCGCCGGCGCGGGCAGCGATAGTCAGGACGTCAGCCGCGCTAGAGCATGCCGGCGTGTCATACAGGATGACGTCGAAACGGCTGCGCAAAGTCTGGTTCAAGGCATTGAAGCTGGAGCGGTTGATCAGTTCCTGCGGATTCGGCACCGACGATCCGGCCGGCAGCAGCGACAGGTCGGCGAACGACTCGGCAACGGCGAGCGGTTCCAGGCCGGCGCGTCCGGCCAGCACATCGGCCAGCCCATGCCCCGCCGCCAGGTTGAATATCCGCTGCTGGCGCGGCTGGCGCAGGTTGGCGTCCACCAGCAAGGTCTGCAAGCCCAGCTGCGAGAACACAATGGCCAGGTTGGCGGCCATCAGGCTGGTGCCGTCGCCCGCGTTGACGCTGGCGATAGCCAGCGTCTTGCGGCTGACGGTGAACCAGCGCAGCATCAATTGGCTGCGCACCGAACGCAGCATTTCCACTTCGGCGCTGAAAGGCTGGTAGGCGGCGACCAGGGCGGCCGGATAATTTCCCGCGCTTTCCTGGTAGGGATAGTCGAACTGGCGCGACAGCACTTGCTGGATATCCAATTCGCTGACCAGTCCCAGCCGTTGCGCCGCTTCGCCGAAACGCAGTCCCTGTTCCTGTTGCAGCCGCCGCACGCGTTCTGCCTGCTCGGGCGTGAGTTTGCCTTGCTCTACCAGCATGCGGCCCATATTGCCGTCCTTGCGGGGCGACATTGCGCTGTCAAAGAGAGGACTGACCGGTTTATTCATTTTGTTTCACCTTTCCGGTTGGCGCGCGATCATCGCGATAAAAACAGCTGGGGGAATGCAATCCTGCGTGCCGGCTTGTGCCACACGATGGTGCCCAGCACCGGCGCATCCAGCACGTTGAGCAGGTCGTTGCCGGTCCTGACGCGCCGGTTCGCCAGTTCCGCCAGCACTGCCAGGGCCAGTCCGAGCATGCTGCCGAACAGCAGCGACAGCACCATGTTGAGCGGGATATTCGGGCTGGCGGGACGGCTCGGCACCATGGCCGGACTCAGCACGGAGACGTCGGACTGGTTCGACTGCCCTTCCAGTTCGGTCTGGCTCAGGCGCTGGGCGGCGGCATCGTAGGCATGCTGCGCACTCTCGACATCCTTGGCCAGCACCGACAGTTCGTCGCGGGCGCGGTTGAGCTGCAGCACCTTGGCGGTCTGCGCCGTCAGCGCGGCGCGGATTTCGCCCGTGCGCTGGCGCTGGATACGGGCGTTGTTGGCGGCGCCGGCGTTGGTGGCGCTGATGCTGCTGTTGAGTTCGGAGCGCAACTGGTCGACCTCAGCCTTGGCGGCCTGGTACTGCGGGTGGTTGCGGTCCAGGTTCTGCGACAGCAAGGCGAATTTCCCTTCCGCCGTCGCCAGCGACGCTTTCAGGTTCTGCACCAGCACGTTGGAAATCACGTCCGGCGAATCGCGGCCGCCGCTGCCCATCGCCTGGCTGCCGCGCGACGAGGCTTCCGCCCCCTGCCCTTGGGCCAGCACCAGCTGGCTCGATAAATCATTGAGGCGCGTGGTCTCGACGTCCAGGTGGCCATCGGCGCTGACTAGGCCATGCTCTTGCTGGTAGCGCGACATTTTTTCCTCGGCCTGCTCCAGCGCGGCGCGCAAGGTCGTGGTCTGCTGCGTGAAATACTGGGCTGCCTGCCGCAAAGGTTCGACCTTGATCTGCAGGTTCATCTGCTGATACGCTGCCGCAATGCCGTTTGCCGCCTGCGCCGTGAATGCCGGATCGCTGCCCTTGGCCGTGATTTCTATCATGCTGCTTTCACGCGAAGGCGCCACATCCACCATCTTTTGCAAGGAATCGGCCAGCCATTCGCGGATCGAACCCTTGCCGTTCGCCGCTTGCCGGAAGCGTTGCTGAGTGAGCGGATTGTCGGCCAGGCCCAGCATGTCCACCGCCTTCAGCGCCACGCCCCTGCTGCCGACGATATCGACCTGGGTAGCGACGTAGCCGGACACCAGCTGCGCCGGCAGCACCCGGCCCGACACCGGATCCGTGCCCTTGTAATTAAGCAGCAGCGTAGTCGAAGTCCGGTAGACCCTGGGCAAGGCGAAGCTCACCGCGGCAGTGGCCACGACGGCAATCAGCAAGGTCAGCAGGATGACCTTGTAGCGTGCGCGCAGGATGCTTAGAAGCTGTGGGAAAGTCATGAAAGCTCCTTTCGAGTGGCGGCGTGAGAATGACAATGGATCAACATCAAAACAGGCTCTCTTTCACATACACGACATCGTCCGTCTGCAATACTTCGTCGCGCTTGGCGTCGATCATCACGGTATTGCCGCTGCTGTCGCGCCGCTTGATGCGCACCCCGCGCTCGGTGCCGCGCGGCGTCAGGCCGCCTCCGATCGACAAGGCCTGGGCGATGGTCATGTTGCGTTCCAGCCGGTAGCCGCCGGGGTGCTGCACTTCGCCGTAGATATAGAATTTCGGCGCACGGTCGACATAGATCATGTCGCCGTTGACCAGGTCCAGGTTCGATTTCATGTCGACGGCCTGGATCATTTCCTGCAGGTTGACCACCTGCTTGCTGCTCTTGCCATTACGGGTGCGGATCACCACGGCGGTATCGCCGCCTTCCGGTCCGACGCCGCCGGCCATCGCCAGCATGTCGGTCACGCTGCGCTTGCCTGCGATCGGGTAACGGCCCGGATGCAACACCTGGCCGAGCACCGATACCTGCTGGCTCTGCAGCTCGGTGACCGTGACGTTGACTTCCGCCTTGCGCAGGAACCCGCCGCCGGTCAGCATGTCGGAGATTTTTTTCTCGGCTTCCGCAGTCGACAATCCGCCGATGCTGACCGCGCCTATCAGCGGAAACGTAATGTTGCCGGCATCGCTGACCTTGGTTTCCAGGCTCAGGTCAGGATTCCCGAACACCGAGATCTTCAAGCCGTCGCCGGCGCCGATCGGCGTATCCGCCGCGCTGGCGGAATTGCTGGAAAACGCCAGCAGCAGCACCAGCAAGCATATGTAGATTCGTCTCATCATGATGGCCATCCCATTCATTTATTGTCCCTTCCGGCACAGGTTATTCATTTGAGCCCCGCGACGCCGGACACCTCGATGCTCCTGCGCACCACGGCTTGCTGCTTGCCTGGCGAGGTTGCCGTGACCGGCAAGGCATTGTTATCGATATCGCCGGCCGGTTTCTCCGCGGGTTTCTCTATGTATTCAAGCTTGGCGGCCGCCCGCAAGCGGGTGATTTCCGCAATCGCCGTTTCCTGCATCTTCTTGTTCACCAGGTAGCGTTCGATCTGCGGTTCGGCGGCGTCCGGCGCCACCGGACTATCCCTCAGTTCAGTCAAGGCGCACAATAAATCGCGCTGCCCGTCTTTCATGACAAACAGGCGGTTCCTGCCCAGCGCCTGGAGCCTGCTGCCGACCTCTGGCGGCAGCTCGGCGCTGCTGTAGGAATACTGCCTTTGCACATGCGCGATCTTGCGTTGCCGGAGCCAGGCAGCCACCTGGTTCAGCGATTTCGAGGAATCCATCACGGCTTTCAGCGCCGCGCTGAAATCGCGGTCGGCGATGATCAGCTGTTCAACCTCGAAGACCTTGCGGCGCGCAAACATCTCCGGATGCGCATGAAAATAGCTTTCGATTTCCGCCTTGCCGGGCTGCTCCTGGTTTCCGGCCTTGGATTCGAGGTAAGCCTGTACGATGGCCTGGGTCTTGAAACGTTCAATAATCTGTATCAACGCCGGATCGCGGTCGATCTTGTTGCGCAAAGCCTCGTCCAGCAACAGCTGGCGGTCAATCAGCGCCTCCATGGCCTGTTCGCGCACGGCTTGCCGCGGCGCGGCGCCGTCCTGCTGCAGCCGCTTTGCATATTGCAGTTCGGCTTCAAGCTGCGGCGCGCTGATCTCTTCGCCATTGATCCTGGCTACCACCTGGCCGTTTTTCTTTTTCTGGTCGTCGCAGGCCGATAAATTTATGACTGTAAGCAGCATCAAGATGCCTATTCCTTTCACGCCTAGCATGTTGTCGATGAGAGACCTACGGCCGATACGTTCAGAGCACATCAAGATCCGACTCCTGTTAACGAGACAATGTCCATCGGCGCAGTTGCGGCCGGCGCGCCGATATGGTCGCCGTGTGCGATCAGGCAGCATGTTGTGCAGCCAACCGCGATGCTGAACCGAAACCGATAGAGGTGCGCATCGGGCGACGGCGAATCTGGTACAGCAACAAGCTGAGCGCGATCAAAAGCATCGCCCAGCGCGCAGGTTTTTGCGGCGGTTTTGCCCTGAAATCCTTCAGGAAATAAAACAGCAGGTCGTCCGGAGCATTCACGCCAACCGCCATTTTCCTGGGAGCTTGGAGCAGCCTGGGGCCGGTCGAAAATGCCGCGGGAACAATGCCGGCTGCAGGCCAGGCGTGACCGGTGCGGGCGGCAAAGATGTCCGGCGACGCCGCTGCGTCGGGCTGCGCCGCTTCCATCTCGGCGATCGCCGAAGCGGAAGCAGAAGCGGCAGCCTCGCTTGCCGGGTGATAGCCATACACCGCCGACGCGCTGCCCGGTCCCGGCTGTCCGTCCAGCTGGAAAACCGGCGCCGCCGCCAGGCTGGGGCCGCAATAGGCGGCCAGCAACAAACTCATCGAAAGCACAATTCCTCGCATGATTCTCTCCAGGTAAAATCCATCACATTTCCTGAACTGCCTGATACAAAAAACAGTCTCCGCCGGCGCGCAGTTGCGCCTCGTAGTTACGCTTCGCAGTTGCGCTTAATAAGCGTTATCTTTCTTCAGCACCTCTTTGACGGTACGCACGATGATCCACAGGTCCAGCGCCAGCGACCAGTTGCGCAGGTATTCCAGGTCGAATTCGATCCGCGAACGCATTTTGTCGAGGGTATCGGTCTCTCCGCGGTAGCCGTTCACCTGGGCCCAGCCAGTGATGCCCGGCTTCACCTTGTGCCGCAACATGTAGCCTTTGATCAGCTTGCGATACATCTCGTTGTGGGCGACGGCATGCGGACGCGGGCCGACGATGCTCATGCGGCCTTGCAGTACATTGAAGAACTGCGGCAATTCATCCAGCGATGTGCGCCGCAGGAAACCGCCAAAGCGCGTCACGCGGACGTCGTTCTTCTTTGCCTGGTCAACCACCGCGCCATCTTCGGCAACCGTCATCGAACGGAATTTGTAGACGATGATTTCCTCTCCGTTCAGGCCGTAGCGGCGCTGCGCAAAAATGATGCGTCCGGGCGAAGAAAGTTTTACGCCGATCGCAATCGCCAGCATGACCGGCAGCAGCATGATCTGGATCAGCAGCGCCAGGATGATGTCGCTGCCGCGTTTGAGGACGCCGCGCAAGCCGATAAAGGGCGTTTCACAAATGCCGATCACCGGAATTCCCGCAATGTGGTCGAGCCGCGCCTGTATCAGGCCGAAGGTATAGATGTCGGGCACGAAATAGACGGATGCCGTGGTGTCGCGCAATTCCTCCATCAACGCCAGCACCCGCGGCTGCGCCGACATCGGCAGGCAGATGAAGATGGTCCGTATCTTGTGGGCGCGCACATAAGGACCGACGTCCGAGATCGCACCGAGGTGCTGGCAATTCATCCCTGCCGGACGGACGACCTGGTCGCGGTCGTCGAAAAAACCGCGCATGTCGATACCGGCATTGCTGCCGGAAGACAGGCACTTGAGGACGTCGTCGATCGGATCGTTGGAGCCGACGATGATTGCCGAGCGCAGCCTCAGCTCGCGGCCGAAATGGAAGGCCAGCATATATGCCGTGAGGCGGCTTGCCAGCAGTGCGAAAGGCGCCAGCGCAAACCAGGCCAGGATGACGCGGTCCGAGAATTCGTAGCGCAGCCCGGTTCCCTGGCCTATCAGGATAAGGATGATGACGGTGATTGCCCAGCCCATGAAGATATCGCCGGCATAGGCGAGCTGCTTGCCGATATGCAGGGTGCGGTACAGGTCGATCTGTTCGTAGACGTAGGAGGAAATGAAGAAGGCGATAATCATCAGCACCAGGTAGTCGCCGGTGAATATTTCGTCCTGGGTCATGACGATCAGGTACAGGGAGCCAAGGATAATGAGCGGGTCAAGCAGGCGCTTGAAAAACGAAACCAGCGGAATGTCGTTCTCAGTCATTTCCCTACCCCTAGAATGCGTAACGCGTGTTGAGCGTCACGCCGTTGCTGACATAACCGCCCGGCCCGCTTTTCACGGTCTGAGTGCTGCGGATGCCGGAGAGCTGGACACGCCAGCGCTGCGTCGGGTTGTACACCACGCTCAGCGCGGTATCGCGCAATACGTCGTTCTGGTTGATATTGCCCAGGGTGCCGGTCCCGGCCGATGGGCCGAAATCCCGTTTCTGGTATTTGACCTGGGCCACCAGCCGTACTTTTTCCGAGTACTGCCAGGCCGAGGCGAGGCTGGCGCCACGGTTCAGGGAATAGACAGTGGACAGATCATCCACTGCGCCGATCTCGCGCCAGCCGGACACGGTGACGCCTATTTTCCCGGTCGGCGACCAGTCCGCGGAGAGACGGGAATTGACGCCGCTGAAATTCCTGACCGAGGCCGCATCCTGGTTCCTGCTGACCCAGCCGCCCAGGAAGTGCAGCTGCGTCTTGCCAGTGAGCAGCCAGTCGATCTTGGCTTTGACTTCATCCTGGTTATAGCCGTTGAACACCTGCAAGCCGTTGTTCAGTTCGGGATTCGGGAAATCGGCATGCGTATGGCGCAGCTGCAGGCCGATGGTGCTGCCGCTGGCGGCGAGATAATCCAGTCCCAGTTCGGTCTGGTTGCGCGTGTTGTCGAGCGGTTGCTGCGACTCCAGGTCGTACTTCAGTTTTGTGTAAGTCAGCCCGCCGCGCACGCGCCAGCTCGGATGGAACAGCCAGGAACCGTCAGCGTAGGCGCTTTCCTCTGTCCGTATATTGCGTTCCAGCAGATGGAAGTCGATGAAAGGCGTCAGTCCCTGCGAATAACTGGCGCCGATATTTCCTTCGAAATGATCACTCGCATGCCAGTTCCAGTTCGCGGCCAGGTTCTTGTCGTAATGATCAAGTTCGCCGAAGCGGTCGTAGTCGACTTTGGTCACATTCATGTTCGCTGTCAGGTGCTGCCGGCTGAGCGTCTTGTCGACGGCCAGGCCGAACAAGTAGCGTTGCGTGGTATCGGACAGGTCGCTGCCTATTCCCAGCGCTTGCGCTGCCGCGGAATTCTGCAGCCTCAGCAGGTTGCTGTCGTAGCCGACGCTGTAGCCGGCATAGGGAGTAATCGCGTCCGCCGGCGGCTGCACGATGTCGGCGGGCGGCATGATGTCGGTCGGCACCAGGTCGCTGGCGCCGGCTTGTGTGGCGACACAAGAACATATCGGCAGCAGGATAACGATCTTCCATGGCGTTCGGTAAAACTGGGCGCTGGGTTTTGAACGTCTATTCATTACACACCTCTCTAACGCAGCAACTGCGTCAACAATGCATCGATCCAAACCGGATATTTGTATTTTTTTTGCCGGGGAAATGACACAGCGGAAATTCCCGCTTATGGATCGATTCGCCTTTTGGAGAACCAGCCAGCGATCAAATATTGAATCTTTCGAAAAAACCGGGTCTTGCGCCCTCATCGCGGACGGATTCCCGTCCCGGCGATCAGTTAAAAAAAAGCTAAAACTGCGCAGCAGGCAACAATGCCTGCCTGTATTCAAGCTGTCACAGACAGCTGCGGCATCGAATGAAATATGAGCGGGTGGAAAGAAAAACAGGAAACGCCAGGCGTCGGCGCAATGCCCGGCATGCGGACACCGGTTTGCAAGGAGCGGGTTTTATCCTGTGCATCTGTGGCAAAGGACGCTCCAAAGTGATCAGGATTCTCACAGAGAGATTGAGCGGTTTTCAGCATGATATTCCCCTTAACAAGATGCTCATCGAGCCCACTGCGGCCCATACTGCAATCTGAATAAAGTTGAAACTGTTGGTCGGTTTCTGACAATCTGAGAACGCCAGAATTCGGTCGGCATTTCTGGAAAAATCGCACTGCGAACGCATGTTGCAGGACAACATAATGACACCGACATGAGAAACTTAGTTCGAAATTGAAACGATTTGTTACATGTTTCCACTCGTCAGTTCTCACGTTGACAACTACTTCGTTGACTGTTTGAAAATACAGATAAACACTAAATTTCCAATTCAACAAATTTCTTTACACATCCCTTGCAAGCCAATAAACATAAGGCTTTCACAAGACAAGACATTAATCTCCGCAAATTTATCAGCGCTCTGATTGGAGTGCCTTGGAAAAATTTCCAGACGCCTATCCGCATGCCTTGAGGATTTTTGACAGTCATCCATCGACGCTAGTTTCATTCAAAATCATTTCATTGTGCGTGGCAGCAAATTTATCGTAAAAATCCTCTTTACATAAATGGTTTCTGCGGATTAAATCAGATCACTTCGAGAAATTTTATAAATCGTATGTCCATTAAAACGAATTTCTTTTTCCGAAAAATCGCGAAAGGAAAATTAAAATGTGGAACAACTACATGGATCTCGCGGTAATGCATTGGCTATCCCAATTCACCGCAATGTCGGCTCCCTTCAACCAGATCGTTCACTACATTTCCGGATCGAACCTGTTCAAGGGCCTGCCCATCATCGGCATACTCTGGTATTTCTGGTTCAGGGATGCCGATCCCAAATCAGACAGCAGGCGCATCATCGTCGCCACCTTGATCGGCTGCGTGGTTGCAGTACTGATCGCCAGGACCGCCAACAATCTCGGCCCATACCAGCCGCGTCCTTTCGCCAACACGGCGCTTGCCTACCATGAGCACATCGGCTTGTCGGTGCCTGAGAGCCAGGCCTTGTATATATGGAGCTCTTTTCCCAGCGACCACGCTGCCTTGTTCTTCAGCCTGGCCACGGGAATTTTCCTGATTTCAAGATCCGCCGGTTCCCTGCTCTATCTGTATGTGCTGGTCTTCATCGCATTGCCCAGGGTGTACCTTGGCTTGCACTATCCCACCGACATTGCGGCAGGAGCAATCCTGGGAATAGCCTGTGTCGTTCTGTCGACGCGCAGCGGCGTGAGCAAGCTGTACGACGCGCGCAGCGCAGCGCTGCTGGAGCGATATCCCGCGGCCTATCAGACAGCGCTGTTCATCGTCAGCACTGAAATAGGCATGATGTTCGGGGATGTGCGACTGCTTCTGGAAGGGATAGTGAAATACTTTCCCAAGTAGGACTGCAGATGCCGCCGGCGGCCGGCATCCACACATGGATCATACGGCAGCCCGTTGCTGCGGCCGTCTATTCAGCCAGACAGGTGCTTGACCGTCGCCTGCGCTATTTCCCGCGCACGCCGGTCCATTTCCAATACACCCTCGATGCTGCTTGCGTCGGCGGCCGGCATGCCCTGCAGCGTCGCGCCTATCACCCGTTCGATTTCGGTAAACCGGATGCGCCCTGCCAGGAATGCCGCCACCGCCACCTCGTTGGCGGCATTCAGCATGGCGCTGGCGCCGCCGCCGTTGCGGATCACATCGAACGCCAGGCGCAGGCAGGGAAAGCGCGCCATGTCTGGCATCTCAAAAGTCAGTGTAGCGATTGTCGCCAGGTCCAGCGGCGCCACGCCGGAGACAATGCGTTCGGGATAAGCCAGGGCATGCGCGATCGGCGTGCGCATGTCGGGATTTCCCAGCTGCGCCAGCACCGACTGGTCGCTGTAGACGACCATTGAATGGATGATGCTTTGCGGATGGATCAGGACGTCGATGCGCTGCGCAGGCATATCGAACAGCCAGTGGGCCTCGATCACTTCCAGGCCCTTGTTGATCATGGTCGCCGAATCCACGGAGATCTTTCTCCCCATGACCCAGTTGGGATGGGCGCAAGCCTGGTCCGGCGTGACATCCGCAAGCGTCGCCAGCGGCCGCGTGCGGAACGGACCGCCCGAGGCCGTCAGGATCAGCCGTTCGACGCCAAGACCGCTGCCGGAGGAATGCGGCAGGCACTGGAAGATCGCATTGTGCTCACTGTCGACCGGCAGCAGCACGGCGCCCGATTCGCGCACCGCACGCATGAACAAGGCGCCGGACATGACCAGGGCTTCCTTGTTCGCCAATAATATCTTCTTGCCGGCTCGGGCCGCGCTCAATGTCGGTAGCAAGCCGGCAGCGCCAACAATCGCCGCCACCACCGTATCGCAGCCACCGGAACCCGCGGCTTGGCATAGCGCGTCGGCGCCGTGCGCCACTTCGGTACGCAGTTGCGCCGCACGCAGCCGCGCCTGCAGCTGCATGGCATCCTCGGCTCCGCCCACAATCGCCAGGGCTGGATGAAACGCCTGGCATTGCTGGAACAGCTTATCGATGTTGCGGTTGGCAGTCAGTGCGTGCACCGAAAAACGCTGCGGATGGCGCGCCACCACATCCAGCGTGCTAGCGCCTATCGACCCGGTCGATCCGAGAATAAGCAGGCGTTGCAACGTAGACATGCTGCCTCCGCGTAGTTGTCACGGCATCAGTCGACGAACGCACGCTCGACCACAAAATGCCCGGCTTCCCTCAATGTCCCCTCATTGAACCCGCGCTGCACCAGCATGGCGCGCAGATCCGTCAGCATCGCCATGCTGCCGCAGATCATCACGCGGTCGCAGGCCGGATCGAGTTCGGGCAAGCCGCTGTCGGCAAACAGTTTGCGGTTTTCTATCAGCTCGATGATCCTGCCCTGCACCGGAAACGGTTCACGGGTGACGGTCGGATAATAAATCAGCTTCTGGCGCACCGTGTCGCCCAGGAATTCATTGCCAGGCAAATCCTGGGTCAGGAAACGGGTATAGACCAGGTCCGCTTTTTTCCTGGCGCAGTGGACAAGCACCACCTTGTCGAACAGTTCATATGCATCGGGATCCTTGACGATGCTCAGGAACGGCGCCAGCCCGGTCCCCGTGCCGAACAGGTACAAGCGCTTGCCCGGCAGCAGGTTGCGCAGCAGCAGGCTGCCGGTGGGCTTGCTGCCGACCAGCAGCGTATCGCCGGTCCGCACCTTTTGCAGGCGCGACGTCAACGCGCCGTCCTGCACCTTGATGCTCAGGAACTCGAGTTTCTCTTCATAGTTGGCGCTGGCAAAACTGTAAGCACGCATCAGCGGCACGCCGTCCGGATTCGGCAAGCCGATCATGGTGAACTGGCCGTTTTCGAAACGCAGCGACAACGGCCGCGTGGTCTCGAATGAAAACAGGCGTTCGGTCCAATGATGCACATTGATGATTTTTTCTTGAGAGAAGGCGCTCGATTTCATCTTTACATTCCGTTGATTTCGGCCAGCCGCACCAATGGCGGAAGCGAACCCTGCGGTTTCGCGTCCGCCGCGCCATGTTTCATCGCCTGCGCCAGCCGCTGCGCCGCCAGCTGGTCGCCGCCATATTTTGCCGCCACATAATCGTTCACCAGCTGCTTGAAATCGTCGGCGATGGTATCGCCTTTCAGCGTCAGCGCCCTTGCGCCGTCAATGAATACCGGCGCCGACGGATGCTCGCCGGAGCCTGGCAGCGAGATGCCGATGTCGGCCAGCTTGCTTTCGCCCGGCCCGTTGACCACGCAACCCATGACCGCCACATGCATCTGCTCGGCGCCGGGAAAGGTGTTTTTCCAGAGCGGCGCCTGGGCCCGCAGGTAAGCCTCGATCTGGCTCGCCAGTTCCTGGAAAAAAGTGCTCGTGGTCCGCCCGCAGCCGGGGCAAGCCACTACCGTCGGCGTGAATGTGCGCAAGCCCATGGATTGCAATATCTGCTGCGCCACCACGACTTCCCTGCTGCGGTCGCCATTCGGCTCCGGCGTCAGCGAAATCCGGATCGTGTCGCCTATGCCCTGCTGCAGCAGCACACCCAGCGCCACCGACGAAGCCACGATACCCTTCGAACCCATGCCGGCCTCGGTCAACCCCAGGTGCAAGGGGTAGTCGCAGCGCCGGCCCAGTTCGCGGTACACCGCAAGCAGGTCCGGCACATTGCTGACCTTGGCCGACAGCACTATCCGGTTGGCCGGCATGCCGACCATCACCGCCCGCGCCGCATTCTCCAACGCCGAAACAACCAGGGCTTCCCGCATCACCGCCGCGGCGTCGCGTGGCTGCGGCAGCCGGGCGTTGTCATTCATCATGCGCGCCATCAGCGCCGGATCCAGGCTGCCCCAGTTGACGCCGATGCGCACCGGCTTGTCGTAGCGGCAAGCCGTCTCTATCATGCTGCAAAACTGTTCGTCACGTTTGCTGCCCTTGCCGACATTGCCCGGATTGATGCGGTATTTGGCCAAGGCCTGGGCGCAATCCGGATAGGCCGATAGCAGGCGATGGCCGTTGAAATGAAAATCGCCGACCAGCGGCACCGCCACATCCTGACGGTCGAGCTGTTCGCGGATGCGCGCCACCTGGGCCGCGGCCTCGTCGTTATTCACCGTGATGCGCACCAGCTCGGCGCCGGCGCGCGCCAGCTCGGCTATCTGGCGCACGGTGGCGGCGGCATCGGCGGTATCGGTGTTGGTCATCGCCTGCACCGCAACCGGCGCATCGCCGCCGATGCGCACATGGCCGACATGCACTTGCCTGCTAGCGCGGCGCGGCGCGATTTCGTTCATCTGTGCTCCCTGAATTTTCCACATCCATCAACCCGGGCGGCAGCCGGAACATCACCTTCTCTTCCAATCCCGGCAGCACCGACAACTCGACCACGGCCAGCTTGCGCAGCGCCGCCACCACATCCTGCACCATGCTTTCCGGCGTCGATGCGCCGGCGGTGACGCCGACAGCGGCGGCATTGCGCACCCAGTCCGCCTGCAGCTCGCCGCCGTTCGCGATCAGGTAGCCAGGAATCCCGTTGTCCTTGGCGATTTCGCACAGGCGCCTGGCGTTCGAACTGTTTTCCGAACCGACCACCAATAGCACGTCGACCTGCTTGCTCAGTTCCCGCGCAGCGTTCTGGCGGTTCTGGGTGGCATAACAGATGTCGCCGGCATTCGGTCCGAGCAGGTCGTGGAAACGGCGCTTCAAGGCGTCGATGATGGCGCGCGTATCGTCGACGCTCAAGGTGGTCTGCGTGACGTAAGCCAGCGGCGTATCGGCCGGAAAATCGAGCTTGCCGACCTCGGCGACACTCTCCACCAGCAGCACTTCTCCCGGGATCTGGTCCATGGTGCCGACCACCTCCGGATGGCCGGCATGGCCGATCAGGATCAGCCTGCGCCCGGCTGCGGCATACTGCTTGCCCTGCTTGTGCACCTTACTCACCAGAGGACAGGTCGCATCGAACACTTCCAGCCGCCGCTCGCGAGCTTGCGCTTCAACCGTCTTGCCGACGCCATGGGCGCTGAAGATGGTGACGGCGCCCGGCGGCACATCCGATAGCTCTTCTACAAACCTGGCGCCCTGTTTTTTCAGGCTGTCGACGACGTGCTTGTTGTGCACAATCTCGTGCCGCACGTACACCGGCGAACCGTGCTTGTGCAGCGCGCGTTCGACAATGTCGATCGCACGGACGACACCGGCGCAAAACCCTCGGGGTTGGGCAAGGATGACTCGCATGTACGTGAACTCCTTCGCTGGCCAGGTCCTGAAAAACAAAATCCTGCTCAAGCAAGCTTAGCCAGAGTTCAGCGGGATTCAACCTATCACTAATGACAGGTTGCCGTACGGCAATTGTTTACCTAACCTCAATCCCACTAGCTCTCGCCTTCAATTTTTTCCGGTGCTGCTTCTTCGACATGGAAGCAACGGCAATCCCGGCAGAGGCGGCGACGATTGCTTCGTCACGCGGAAACCCAAACACAGCAAGCACTCTGGTCCGGGAGGATCACATGGGACAAACATTCTCTGCAGCGATTCCGGTTTCGTTCGAGCCAGCTATCAAAACGACGCTGGCGATTGAAGACACCGATTTCAGCAACTGGATGACATCGATACGGATACGCACCGAGGACGCGCTTGATTTCAACCTGGCCGCGCCCGGCGTCGTTCCCGACCGCTTGCACCAGGCGATGCGCTACGCGGCGCTGGGCGGCGGCAAACGCATCAGGCCGCTGCTGTGCCATGCCGCCGGCGCCGTGGTCGGCGCGGCGCCGGAAGCGCTGGACGCCGCCGCCGTTGCGCTCGAAATGATCCACGTGTATTCGCTGGTGCACGACGACATGCCGGCGATGGACAACGACGTGCTCCGGCGCGGCAAGCCGACAGTCCATGTCCGTTATGACGAAGCCACCGCCATGCTGGTGGGCGACGCCTTGCAGTCGCAGGCTTTCGCTACGTTGAGCGATGCTCCCTTGCCAGCGCAGCAACGCATCGCACTGGTGCGCGAACTGGCGCAGGCGGCCGGATCGCTGGGCATGGCAGGCGGCCAGGAAATCGACCTGATGAGCGTGGGAGCCAGGCTGAGCCGCGCCGAACTGGAGCAGATGCATCGCATGAAGACCGGCGCCATGTTCCTGGCTGCGGTGCGCATGGGAGCGCTGTGCAGCGTCAGCCCGGGCCACGACGGCGACCGCCTGCTGCACAAGGCGCTGGACGGTTACGCGCGGGCCGTCGGACTCGCTTTCCAGGTGGTCGACGACATCCTCGACGTCACCTCGGACGCCGCCACGCTGGGCAAGACTACGGGCAAGGACCAACAGGCTGGCAAGCCGACCTACGTGTCGCTGCTGGGCCTGCCCGCCGCGCGCGCGCTGGCGCAGCAGCTGCACGACAACGGCCGCGCTGCGCTGGAGCCGCTCGGCAGCCGCGCCGGACTTCTCAACAAATTGGCAGACCTGGTGATCGAGCGCGTTTATTGACCCGTGCCGGACAGGGCGCAAGACGCGACTTGCCTCGGCAGCCGGCAAACATCCAAAAGGAAACAGCAATGAATATCCAAGCCCAGCAACAAACCGCCCCGGAGCTCCGCACATCTTATCGAGTCATCGAGGGTCCCAATATCGACACATATCAGGACAAGGTAGTGCATGCCTACGGCGACAGTCCTGACGACTGGCGCAAGGCGATAGGCGATTGCCTGTGGTTCCAGTTCGGCGTCTATGACGACCCGCGGTCGCCGCAACCGATCAGCCTGGATGAATCCGGCATCCGCTACTTCGAACGGCAGCTTAAATTGGCGGGTTTCGACGAACCGGATCATCCTCCTGTCAAACGCATCCTTGATATCGGCTGCGGCTGGGGCTCGGTCCTGATGTACCTGGCCGAGCGTTTTCCCGAATGCCGGCGCCTGGATGGCGTCAATGTCAGCCGCCGCCAGCTGGACCACTGCGCGCAGGTTCATGCCGAGCGCGGCTTGTCGGACCGGATCCACCTGTACCAATGCAATGCGCAAGATATAGATCTTTTACCCGATACCGATCAGCTCTACGACCTGGTGATCATGCGCGGGGTTATCTCACACTTTCCCAACGACCTGTACGAAAACGTCATGGACAAGCTGTGGCAACGGGTGCAGCCAGGCGGCAGCGTCATCATTTCCGACAACCTCTACAATATCGATCTTGAAAAATATGCGTCCGACACGCCCGACACTGTCGACAGACTCGCGTGCAAGCACCGCAAGACCCCGGAATATTTTTCCAGTGTGCTGGAGCAAAGCGGCTTCATCATCCAAGACATGCGCGCGTTGCCCAGCAATGCAGACGCAACACGCTGGCTGCTGGATATCCGGACCAACATAGAGATGCATTTCCCGGCAGGCGTCACCGGTGCGCTGGAAGAATTGCGCGTGATGTGCGAGAGCCTGGCGGTAGCGATAGTAAAAAACAAATTTTCGATTTACAGCGCCATCCTGAAACGGCACTGACGTGTGGCATCCGGCCATACGCCGCTTATGCGTCAATACCCTTCTCCAATAACACGGCAATCCGTCACCAAGGAACCAGTCATGTCCCAAGCACCCAACTTCGTCCAGACTTTAAGCGGCCGGCCACAGCTAGGCGAAAAAATATACCATCCGGACTTCCACCTGACATTGAAGCCTCTGTGGCACCCGGATCATGACGCTGCGGAAGCACAGGTTGCGCTCACCGACAGTCCTTACATCCTGGCTTATTACGGCAGCCAAAAGGCGGTCGACCACTATTTGTCGATGAGCATGCCGTCCTATGGTGGTCTCGCTTATCCGCATACTAAAAAAGACCGCATCTATAATCTGGAACGGATGATGAGCATCACCACGCTGATAGACGACACCACCACCAATCCCGACGTACTCGCCGACCAGCAGCGGCAATCCGAATTGCGCCAGCATTACTTTGATGCGATAGCCGGTATCCGGCCGCCCGCAACCGTTCCTATTGCCCAGCTGCTGTATGAAGGGCTGCTGCCTATCAAGGAGCAGCTGTCGTCGAAACCGCGCGTGTGGAAGCGCCTGGAAGAATCGCTGCACACCATGATCATCAGACAGACCGATTCACTGGCCCTGCAGATGGACACATTGACTTTCGATCGTTACCTGGAGTTGCGCCGCGTCGACAATTACGGCGAGTGGGCCGCCATGATGACGGAATATGCCATCGACGTAGACATGACAGATGCACTTGCTGCCGACGAGTCGCTGGCAACCGTCAGAACTGCGGCTATCGATTCGATCACACTGGTCAACGATCCCTATTCGTTTCGCAAGGAAATACACATTGCCGACTCGGTAAATTCCGTGTGGCTGCTGATGCGCATAGAAGGACTCACGCTCCAGCAATCGCTCGACAAGCTGGCGGTCATCGTTCTGGAAAACGAGCGCAAGCTGATTGCCGCTCGCGACAGGGTGCTTGCCGGGCCATTCGGAAAACAAAACGACGTGCGCGAATACCTCACCGAGCTGGAGCACCTGGCGTCGGGAAATGCCGAATTCCACGCCATCAGCACACGCTATTTCGGCAAGGACTTTAAAGGAAAACGATTTATCTCTGGCGAAGTGACCATCAAGCCGTTGCCGTCTACCGATGAAGTCGCTGCTGCCGATATTGCAGAGAAACAGGCCAGCAGCGCGACATCGTAAAAAGGCCATCCAGTCTCCGTATTGATTCATCCGGGCCTTGAGCAAGGCGCCAACGCCCTATCCACGGAAGGAGTGCAGCATGTTCGAGCTGCTCAGCACCATCGACACGCCGGCCGACCTGCGTGCCTTGCACACGGCGCAGCTGGCGCCGCTCGCGGACGAACTGCGCGCTTTCATTGTGCATAGCGTTGCCAGCACCGGCGGCCATTTATCGTCGAACCTGGGCTCGGTCGAACTCACCGTCGCCTTGCATTATGTGTTCGACACCCCGCACGACCGCATCGTCTGGGATGTCGGCCATCAATGTTACGGACACAAGGTTCTGACCGGACGCCGTGGTTCGATGCCTACCCTGCGCCAGCTCGGCGGCATCTCCGGCTTTCCGCGCCGCGACGAGTCGGAATTCGACACCTTCGGCACGGCGCATTCCAGCACCTCTATTTCCGCCGCACTGGGGATGGCCCACGGTGCGCGCTGCAACGGTGAAAAAAGGCATGCGATTGCCGTTATCGGCGACGGCGCATTGACCGCCGGCCTCGCTTTCGAGGCAATGAACAATGTCGGCGCATGCCGGGAACTGCCAATGCTGGTCATACTCAACGATAACGACATGTCGATTTCGCCGCCGGTGGGCGCTTTGAGCAATTATTTCGGGAAGCTGATTTCCGGCCAGTTCTATTCCTACGCAAAAAAAACGGCGAAGCTGGCCTTGTCGGTTGCGCCGCCGATGCGCGAATTGGCTCATCAGCTTGAAAAGCATGCAAAGGGCCTGGTCACTCCGGCAACCCTGTTCGAGGACTTCGGCTTCAACTACACCGGCCCCATCGACGGCCACGATCTGGAGGCCCTGATTCCGGTGCTGCAGAACCTGAAAACAATGCAAGGACCGCAATTCCTGCATATCGTCACCCAGAAGGGCCACGGCTATGCGTTCGCCGAGACCGATCCCCTGCTCTACCACGGCCCGGGAAAATTCAATCCGGTCGATGGCATCGCGCCAGCCAAGGAAGGCAAGAAAACCTATACCCAGGTGTTTGGCGAATGGCTGTGCGACGAGGCCGAACAAGACCAGCGCGTGGTGGCGATCACGCCTGCCATGCGCGAAGGCTCGGGCCTGGTTGAATTCGAACGCCGTTTTCCAGCACGTTATTTCGATGTCGGCATCGCCGAGCAGCACGCGGTGACCTTTGCCGCCGGCCTGGCTACCGAGGGCTTGAAACCGGTAGTCGCGATCTACTCGACTTTCCTGCAGCGCGCCTACGACCAGCTGATCCACGACGTCGCCCTGCAAAAGCTGCCGGTAGTGTTTGCCATCGACCGCGCCGGCGTGGTCGGCGCCGACGGCGCTACCCACATGGGCGCCTATGACCTGGCTTACATGCGCTGCCTGCCCAACATGATCGTGATGGCGCCAGCGGATGAAGACGAGTGCCGCCAGATGCTGCACACGGCGCTGCAGCAGGACGGCCCGGCGGCGGTGCGTTATCCGCGCGGCGCCGGCCCCGGCATTTCTCCGCTCAAGAGATTGACTACGCTGGAACTGGGCAAAGGGGAGATCCGCCGTTCCACTTCGCTGCCGGCCGGCCGCCGCCTCGCGATCCTCGCCTTCGGCACCATGCTCGCTCCCGCTCTGGCTGCTGCCGAGCCATTCGACGCGACGGTCGCCAACATGCGTTTCGTCAAGCCCCTGGACGACGAGCTCGTCAAGAAACTGGCGCAGACCCACGACATGCTGGTGACCATAGAGGAAGGCTGCATCATGGGTGGCGCCGGTTCCGCCTGCCTGGAAAGCCTGGCTCGAGCCGGTATTGCACTGCCGGTGCTGCAACTGGGATTCGCCGACAAATTCATCGACCATGGCGACTCTGCAAAATTATTGAGCGCTTGCGGCCTGGACCAGGCCGGAATCAGTGCATCGGTACAGCGTTTCCTTGCCGAGCACAGTGTCCGTCAAGGCGCGCCCAGCGCTGCCTTGCCGCAGAAAATTTCCGCCGTCGCCTGAGGGCGTGCGATCCCCCATTGGAAAATCACGATGCATCTTGCCGCCACGCATAGCAATGTCGAAACAAGCGCAATCAGAGCCTTGCTTGCTCCAGGCGAGACCGTATCGATAAAAAAAATCGGCTATGCACAGGCCTTGAGCCTGGTGCGCCTGCAGGACATTCACAACCGACGAGCGAACGAAAACTGGATCATGTCTGGTTTCCCGCAATTGCGCGGCATGCTGGTGGAGGCCGTGGAAGCGCTCGACCATCATGGCTGGAAATGGTGGAGCAGCCAGCCCTGCGATTTTCCCCAGATGCAGGTGGAACTGGTCGATATCCTGCATTTCCTCCTGTCCCATGTCATCAGCGAGTGCGACGGCGACCTGGAAGCGGCCGCCGCTGCGCTGGTCGAATATTCGAATCCGGGATTAAGCAGCTGCATTTTCGATGGACGCGAGTATGTCGTCAGCAGCTGCGACATCCCGCAGCTATTGGAACTGATCGCCGCTTTCGCCATTTGCAGGCGGACCAACCTGCCCTTGCTGGAGGCGACATTCAACGCCTGCGGCCTCAATTGGGATAGCGCCGTCAACCTGTATACCTCCAAGCATGTGCTGGCCATCTTTCGCCAGAACCACGGATACAAGGAAGGTTTCTACACAAAAATATGGGCCGGCAGGGAAGATAATATTCATCTGGTCGAACTCGCCTCTTTCCTGGATTCCGCAGCGTCGGATTTTCAGCTGCGGCTCTACCAGAAACTGGAAGAGCGCTACGCCTCTCCCTCGTTTTCTGCAGACGGAGCAGAACCATGAACATCCCGGAAAACATTTCCCTTGCCGCCGCAAATACAGCTGGAAATGCTGAAATGCCAGCATATTCTCCGATGCAGGCATCAGGGGAACAGGTAAGGGCCAGGCTCTTGAGTGAACTTGAATCGATAAGTATTCCGGATTTCGAATTCCCCTGGCCCTGTGCTTGCTCTCCCGACGCTGAAAGCGTCGAAAAGGAAACCAATGCATGGGCAGCCGCGCACAAACTGTTGCCCGACGAACGCTACCGGGCCCGTGTCGCAAGGACAAAATACGGCTGGCTCGCTGCCCGCTGCTACCCCAGGGCCGGACGGGCATTGCTGCAGACGATTGCGGATTATTTCACCTGGTACTTTCTGGCTGACGATCTGTTCGTCGATCGCGTGGAGCTGGTTACGCCGGACACTGTACCGAATTTGACGGCGATGATCGACGTGCTTGATTTCAATTGCCTTGGCCCCGATCCACTATATGGCGAAAGCGCATGGCTGGACGTCTGCCGGCGCCTGCGGCGGCAGCTGTCCGCCGAACATTTTCAGCGATTCGCCAACGGCATGCGGATGTGGGCCAGCACCGCAGGCTTGCAGATTCTCAATCATACACACTCCACACCGCTCAGTCTCCGGCAATACCAGACGGTACGACGCCATACCAGCGGCATGAACCCATGCCTTGACCTGGTCGACGTCGCCAATGACGGGCCGCTTTCCGCCGCCGAATATAACCTCCCGGCAATACAGCAATTGCGCCGGCACACCAATAATGTTGTCTGCTGGAGCAACGACATACAAAGCCTGGCAGTCGAACTGCGGCAGCCCGGACAGCACTGGAACATGGTCGGGATTTATGCGGCGCAAGGGCATTCCCTGCAGGAGAGCGTCGATTACACGGTGATGAAAGTGCGCACAGAGATCAATGGATTCGCCGATCTGGCCGGCGCCATGGAAATTCATGCGGGCCCGGCGTTGAGGGGCGCTATCGCCGGCATGAAGAACTGGATGCGCGGCTACCAGGACTGGGTCGAATCCGATACCAAACGTTATTCCGAGGAATTCGCCGGGCAGGACGCGGATGACCGTGGCATGCTGGCGCCTCGAAATTAGCCGCAGCGGACGAGCAACACTTTTCATGACGCCATATACGATGAAACTGCCGCCTTTATATTGTCCGTTTCCCGCCGAAATCCACCTCGATATGGATCAGGTAACCCAGCCTGCCGTGGCATGGATGGAAAAATTCGCATTGTGCGCCAGCTCCGCGGAACGCGTGCAGCTGGCCAACTGCGGTTTCAACCGCGTCGCCGCCAACCTGTTTCCGCATGCGCCGCGCGACAGGCTTCAATGGACCGCCGACTTCCTGCTCTGGCTTATCGCCTTCGACGACGAATATTGCGATGAAGGCCCGCTGAGCAGGCAACCCGGCCAGCTGGCCGGAGTGGCGGCATGCATCTTGCGTAATATAGAAACGCCGGAGCAGGCTTTCGACGACAGCGATCGCTATGCAGCTAGCCTGCGCGACCTGCGCCTCCGGCTCGACGCCTTTGCCACTCCGGCGCAGGTAAGGCGATGGGTGGAAGAGATCCGCAACTGGTTCCTGCATGCGGTGTGGAAGGCCGGCAACGTGGTGCGCGGCATTACGCCTTCCCTGAATGATTTCATGGCGTTGCGCATCTACGACGGCGGCAGCATGGTGATGCCGACGCTGTTTCCCGTCGCGGACGGCTATGAACTTTCCGCTTCCCTGATCGAAGATCGGCGTCTCCGCGCACTGACTGAAATGAGTTCCCTGGTCGCCATTTGGGATAACGACATTTTCTCCTACGCCAAAGAACAGGTCCGCGCTCCGGACCGCCATAACGCGCTTGACGTCATCCGCAATGCGCACGATTGCACGGTGGACCAGGCCGTCATGCGTGCCGTCGCCGTCCGTGACCGCATTGTGTGCCTGTTTCTGCGTGTGCAAAAAACGGTCACGTTGGACGCCACGCCAGAACTGAAGCGCTATCTTGCCAGTCTCGGACTGCAGATCCGGAGCTCCGCCGCATGGTGCCAGGACTCGGAGCGATATACCCATCCTTCCGGCCCGGCCGCCCTGCCGCTTTTTTACCCAGGCGGCTGGGCCGATGCCCCCGCCGATGACAGCAGCACGCCGTTGCCCATACCGGCAATCGCATGGTGGTGGCAGTATGATCCGGCCCGGACCGCGAGCGCACCCGAAATCATTCCGCGCCAGGATTTACAGCGAAACCTCATCGAGACCTGATCAAATTCATAGATAGGAAAATTCGAGACAACCTCGAGGCAACTTCGACAGGAGCATTTCATGGAAACGCCCGATCACACCAACGATGCCGATCTCTCCGCGTTCGCCTATCCGGATGGCTGGTTCGTGATAGCCACCGCTGATGAACTCAAGCCTGGCGGCATCATCACAAAGCCGTTCATGGGCAAGGACGTCGTGCTGTACCGCACCAAGTCAGGCCTGCCGCGTGCTGTCGCACCCTATTGCCCGCATCTTGGCGCCCACCTAGGCGATGGCAAGGTCGAGGGCGAAGACATTGTCTGTCCCTACCATAAATTCGCGTTTGCCACGGATGGCCGCTGCGTCCGTACCGGATGCGGCGACAAGCCGCCGCAGGCCCAGCTGGAGAGCCGCCACGTGCGGGACTGGAACGGCTTGATTGCCGTCTGGCAGGGAGCCGACGGACGCGTTCCTGAGTGGGAACTGCCGGAATTCGACTGGACCGGTTATTCCGCGCCGATCAAGGGTGTCCGCACTCATCACGGCAGTCTTCAGAATGCCACCGAAAATGCTTTTGATCCGACGCACCAGCAAACTCTCCATGGCTGGGAGAGCAACGATGTGTCGCAACTGCCGCAAACCGATGGCCACCACATTCACCTGGTCACTCGCCTGACTGCGAAAGGACTGCCGGTGACCCTTGATTTCAAGCTATACGGCCTGGGCTTGATGTGTGTGGAAATGAGCCTGGAACGGGCAGACGTGCGGGCCAAGTTCCTCGTCGTTCCAGCCCAGGTCGGCCCTCTGAAATGGACGTACCGGGAAACCATGAGGCTGCGCATCTCCTGGCTTTCCAGGTGGCCGGCATTTGCACAGAAAATGGTATACGGACTTCTCTCCCCTGCCCTTTTCTATCTTTGGTACCTGCCGCAGCTGCAGCAGGACATGGATATCTGGGAAAAGCGGAGCTACGCTCGCTACCCGAAACCATCCGCCACCGAAGGCCCGCTGGTTGCATACCGGCGCTGGGCGGCGCAGTTCTATCCGACTGTTGAAAAAGACCGTCCAGATAGCGCCACGTCCGGAAAAATTGTGTCCCATGACCGGCCTGGCGCGCCGAACGATCCCGACAATATAAGAACTGCCATGGCTGCCTATTCGGCAGGAAATGGCGCCAGCATTCCGGAGCCGCAGTTCGAAAAATCAGGTTGACTTGCGCCACTTCTTCCACGAATAGATCGTCAATTTCGACAGGAGTATTTCATGGAACCACCAGATCATACCAACGACACAGATCTCTCCGCGTTCGCCTATCCGGATGGCTGGTTCGTGATAGCCACCGCCGATGAACTCAAGCCTGGCGGCGTCATCACAAAACCGTTCATGGGCAAGGATGTCGTGCTATACCGCACCAAGTCAGGCCTGCCGCGCGCAGTCGACCCCTATTGCCCGCACCTTGGCGCCCACCTCGGCGACGGCAAGGTCGAGGATGAAGATATTGTCTGTCCTTATCATAAGTTCGCGTTTTCTCCAGATGGCCGCTGCGTTCGCACCGGATGCGGCGACAAGCCGCCGCAGGCCCAGCTGGAGAGCCGCCACGTGCGGGATTGGAACGGATTGATTGCTGTCTGGCAAGGAGCCGACGGACGTGTTCCTGAGTGGGAGCTGCCGGAATTCGACTGGGCCGGTTATTCCGCGCCGATCAGGAGCGTGCGCTTCCTTCCCGGCAGCGTTCAGAATCCGACCGAAAACGGCTTTGATCCCAATCATCAGAAACCTCTGCATGGCTGGGGCAACTCGGTAGCGCAGCTGCAGCCTTGCGACGGCAGCCACCGTCTTGATGTGATCGCTCGCCTGACCTTGAAAGGGCTTCCGATCATCATAGATGTAAAACTGCATGGACTGGGCTTAATGGCAGTGGAAGTAAGCCTGGAACGAGCCGGCCTGCAGGCTAAATTCCTCGTCACGCCAGCCCAGATTGCGCCCTTGAAATGGACGTATCGGGAAACCATGAGACTGCGCATCTCCTGGCTTGCCAGGTGGCCTGCGTTTGCGCGGAAAACAATATATGCGCTTCTTGCCCCGGCTGTTTACCATCTTTGGTATGTTCCGCAACTAAAACAGGACATCAGGATCTGGGAAAGACGGAGCTTCATTCGCTACCCCAGAGCAATTGCCGTCGATGCCCCGCTGATTGCGTATCGGCGCTGGGCTACACAGTTCTATCCGGCATGTAAAACCGGAGTCGCCCATAACGGCAAGCAGCCGTCGGAGAATCGCGAGGCCGTCCACCGGTTTGCAGATGACGGCGAGCGCGCCCATGCCGAGCATCCGGTGCATTTCGTGCTGCCATCCCGCACGGCAGCCAAGGTGCCGGTGCCGGACTAGAGAAAACCGCATGCCACGTAGTATCGATGGACCAATTTTTTACATTTTCACAACCATCGATATTCCAGCTTGATAAAGTTGCGTTGCGCAAGTATATTGGTTGCACTACGCAACTTTATCGAGGATGCCATGAGCTACTTCAGCTTCCCTGCCAAACCCCGGGAACAGACCATCTTGGAGCTGCGCGAGTTTTCGCGGAAACTGGTGCGTGAGCTGGGTTTCATGCGGCCGTCCCTGGCCGAGAGCGATCTTGCGCCCTCGGCCGTGCACGCCATCATCGAAATCGGCCTGGTGCCCGGCATCCAGGCGCGCAACCTGGCTAGCGTGCTGCGGCTGGACAAGTCGAATACCAGCAGGCAGGTGGCAAAACTTGAAACACTGGGATTGATAAGGCGTGAGAACGCGGACGACGACGGCCGCTCTTTGATGCTCTATCTGACCGGCGAGGGCCAGAAACTGCGCAAGAAAATCGACCGTTTTGCCAGCGACCAGGTAGCCGGCGCATTGCGGCAGCTGACTCGCGCCGACCAGCAGACCCTGGTGCGCTCTCTTGCGCTTTACACCGATGCGCTGACGCAGAACAACGCCGGCAAGGCGCCGCCGTCGGGCGCATCGATAGACCAGCAGATCCTGCAAGGCTACCAGCCCGGATGCATAGGCGATATCGCAAGCCTGCATGGACGCTACTATGCACAGACATCCGGCTTCGGCGTCTTCTTCGAAAGGAGAGTGGCGACCGAACTGGCCGCATTTGCCGAGGAGCTGCCCTGCAATGGCAAGGCGCTCTGGCTCTACGTCGAAAACGGCAAGACGCTGGGCTCGATCGCGATAGACGGCGACACGACCACCGGCATCGCTCACCTGCGCTGGTTCATCGTCGATGATGCATTGCGCGGATCCGGCGTCGGCCGCCGCCTGCTCTCGCTTGCCATGGATTTTGTCGACGGCAGCTTCGACGAGACATACCTGTGGACCTTCAAAGGCCTCGACGCGGCGCGCCACCTGTACGAGTCGTCAGGCTTCAAGCTGACCGACGAAGCTGAAGGATCGCAGTGGGGAACCATGGTTATCGAACAAAAGTTTAGCCGCCGCTCCGCAAAAAAACGACGCTGATATGCATGGCGGGCCGAGGCAGCAGCATCTTCAGAATGCCCATACCGGCTGGCGCTTGCCCAGGAAGGCCTCGATCCCCTCGCTTGCATCCTGCTCCATCATGTTGCGTGCCATGACCTCGCTGGCGTAATCGTAGGCCTCGTCCAAGGCCAGCTGCCGCTGGCGGTAGAACATCGATTTACCGTAGCGCACCGCCGCCGGGCTTTTTGCCACGATTTCCCCCACCTTGCGGGCTATCACGGCGTCCAGTTCTTCTTCGGCTACGGCTTCATTGATCAGCCCCCAGTCAGTCGCCGTGGCAGCGTCGATGAAACGTCCGGTGACCAGCATGTCGAATGCGCGCTTTGGTGAAATATTGCGCGACAGGGCAACCGCCGGCGTCGAACAGAACAAGCCGACATTGATGCCGGAGACGGCAAACCGCGCAGTCTCCGAGGCGATCGCCAGGTCGCAGCTGGCGACCAGCTGGCAGCCGGCGGCAGTGGCGACGCCATGCACCCGCGCAATCACCGGCACCGGCAAGGCCTGGATGCTTTGCATCAGCCGGCTGCAGCGAAGAAACAGCTGCCGGTAATAGTCCAGTTGAGGATGGCTGCGCATTTCCCGCAAATCGTGCCCGGCGCAGAAGGCCTTGCCGGCGCCGGCCAGGACGACGCAGCGGATGGCGGGATCGGCGGCGATGGCATCGATCTCGTGTTGCAAGGCATCGAGCAGCGCTTCGGACAAGGCATTGAATTGCAGCGGCCGCTGCATCCGCAGCGTCGCCACACCGTTGCTGTCTTCCCTCTGCAGCATGGTTTCTGTCAAAAGATTAGCTTCCATCGATATGCTCCCGAGCCGGCTGGTTGATCCTGTCATGCGCCGGATTATTTTACTGCGCCAATCGATTGCCCCTATTAAATTTCCACCTGGTCTCGCTGTTCGGTTTCTTTGATGTGGTGCGACGTCTGCGGCTTGATGAACAAGGCAACCACCGCCGGATGTTTTGCCAGCACGCGCTTTTCCAGTTCAATCACACAAGCTTCTATGTCAGGCGAACGGAATTCATCCGCGAATTCCAGGCTGAGCGCGGCCAGTATCTGCTGCGGCGCCAGGTGCACGGTGACCAGGTGATGGGCGTGCACCACGCCATCGACATCTCCCGCTATGCGCAAGATTGAATCAAGCGTACTCTGATGCGCGCTTTCGCCGATGAGCAAGCCCTTGGTTTCGCGCGCCAGTATCAGCGCGGTGGCCGCCAGCACAAGGCCGATCAGTATCGACGCGACGCCGTCCAGGACCGGAAGTTGCAGCGCGACCGAACAATACACGCCGATAAAAGCGATCAGCAATCCGACCAGGGCGGCGCTATCCTCCAGCAGCACGATGAAAGAAGGCGGATCCTTGCTGCGCCGGACCGCCCGGAACAGGCCGATGCCGGGCCTGCCTTGTTTGAACTTGCGCAGCGTGAACCACCATGAACTGCCTTCGAACAGGGCCGATAGCGCAAGCACTGCATAATTGACATGCACGTCCTCAATCGCTTGCGGGTGCAATATATGTGTCACACCTTCGTAGATGGATACCCCGGCGCCCAAGGTGAAAATCAGAAGTGCGACCACGAAACTCCAGAAGTAAATCTCGCGGCCATGGCCCAGCGGATGATCGCGGTCAGGCCCGCCGGCGCTGCGACGCATGCCATACAGCAGCAGGATTTCATTGCCCGTATCGACCAGCGAATGGATACCTTCGCTCAGCATGGCGGAACTGCCGGTCCAGGCCGCGGCCACGAACTTGGTGGCGGCGACCAGCAGGTTGCCGGCAAGCGCAACATAGATGATCGTGCGCGATGAATTTCCTGAGGGAACAGCCATGTTATTCCAAGAAATGCGTCCAAGAAATGCGTCCAAGAAAACGCGAGCGCTGAACCGGATGATATTCAGGCAACAGAACCTGGCTCCATTGCCGTTTCTACCGGTAGATGCCAATACGATATTGGATAACCGTGCTCCGGTCTGTACGCTAAGTAACAAAAAGACCGGGCAAAGACACGCAGCCGTTTTCCGGATAAAGTAGTTCGGGCGTTTCCCCACCATCACTTAACGGAGATCGTCATGAGTCAATACAAGATCGCAGTAGTCGTCGGCAGCCTGCGCCGCGATTCGTTCAACCGCAAGCTGGCCACCGCCATTGCCAAGCTGGCGCCGTCGGACTTTGTATTCGAGCAATTGCAGATCGATGACCTGCCCCATTACAACCAGGATGACGACGGCAACCAGGCGGCGCCGGTCAAGCGGCTCAAGGCGGCCGTCAGCGGCGCCCAGGGCCTGCTGTTCGTGACGGCCGAATATAACCGCTCGATTCCCGGTGTATTGAAGAATGCGATCGACCAGGCCTCCCGCCCCTATGGCCAGAGCGCCTGGAAAGGCAAACCTGCCGGCATCCTGGGAGTATCGGTCGGCGCCGTCGGCACCGCGCTGGCGCAACAGCATTTGCGCAATGTCCTCGCCTATCTGGATGCACCCACGCTGGGCCAGCCCGAGGCTTTCATCCAGGCCAAGGATGGCTTGTTCGATGACACCGGCAATATCGGCGAGGACAGCAAGAAGTTCCTCCAGGCCTGGATGGACAGTTATGTCGCCTGGGTAAAAACACACAACGCCTGAGTCAGGTCCTAGGCCGGAGCATGCAAAAGCTTGAGAAAACGGCGTTCGGCGACGCTCAGGCCTGACTTGCGGGGCGGCCGGTCCGGCGGCAGCCAGCGCGCCGGCGCGGCGCCCGTCAGCAACGCCAGCACCCGCGGATGGACGTAGGATTTGCGGCAGACGGCAACCGTATTGCCAAGGCGGCCGGCCACCTCGGCCAGCAACTGGTTCACGATCGCCTTGCCGGGATCGGGATTACCGCCGGTTGCAAGGCCGCGCCAGAGCTGCAAGGCGTGCACGCTGCCATGCCAGGTGCGGAAATCCTTTGCGGTGAATTCGCCGCCGCTGACGGCCTGCAGATACTCGTTCACATCCGCAGAGCCGACGCTGTGGACGACGCCGTCATCGTCCAGGTACTGGAACAATTCCTGGCCCGGCAGTATCTGGCAGCGCTTCACTACGCGTGCGATGCGTTTGTCCTCCAGCCTGACTTCGTGTGCAATCCCGCTTTTCCCGCGGAACCGCAGCCGCAGCTTGCTGCCGCTGACCGCAACATGGCGCTTGCGCAAGGTGGTCAGACCGAAGGAAGCATTGCTGCGCGCATACTCGTCATTGCCGACCCGCATCAGCGTCGTATCCAGCAAGTGCACGATTGCAGCCACCACCGTCCGATGTAAAACCTGTGCGCCGGCGAGCGCTTCCAGGTCGCGCGTTACATTGGCCCGGATGCGCGGCAAGGCGGCGCCGAAATCGGCCATGCGGTCGAATTTGGTCTCGTCGCGCGCCAGGCGCCATTGCGGGTGATAAAGGTATTGCTTGCGGCCACGCGCATCGCGCCCGGTGGCCTGGATGTGGCCGCGCGCCGACGGGCAGATCCAGACCGCGGCGTATGCCGGCGGGATAGCCAGCTTGCGGATGCGCTCCAGCTGCCGCGCATCGCTCACACGCATGCCGTCGGCCTGGCGGTAAGTGAAGCCCTTGCCTTTACGCAGGCGGCAGATGCCGGGAGTATCGTCGCTGACATATACCAGCCCGGGCGGCATTGTCCGCACTTCGCCGGCGGCAGCCTCGCCCATGCGACTCAGGCTCAGGCGCCGGCGCGGCGGCCGCCCAGCGCATGCTCCAGCTGCGCCTTGTTCATCTTGGAGCGTCCCTTGACGCCGCGCTGCTTCGCCTCATTGTAAAGTTGCGCGAAAGTGCGGCCGCCGGCGCCGCGATGCGAACGCAGGCCGCCGCGCCGGCCGGCCGATATGTCCCTCACCGACGAGCTGCTGGCCTGTTCCGCCTCGCCATGCTGCGCCCTTTCCTTGTTGACGGTGCGGGCGGCGATCTCTTCCGCCAGCTGTTTGCGTTTGCCGTGCTTGAGCAGGCTTTCCTTTATATGCGCGTACTGGCGTTCGCGCTTCTTGCTCCATGCATTTGCTGGCATGACAACTCCTTTCAAAAAAACTGAATGATTTTCCCCGGCGTCGATGACGGCACGCCGCCAGGATCCGATGCCCGATAAGTCACGTTATAAAACGTATCGCGCCTTGGATCGGTGCGTTATTCAACATTGCATTGAATCTTTTTCGCAGTAATGGCAAAACCAAAAGAAAGGAAACCTGTTTTCCGCGCGCTTTGTTGGCTAGCGTACAGATCATTCCGCACAGGCTTCCCATACTGAGAGCTCCAGCGGCAGCTGCCGGTTTGCAAAGTCATCTTGAATTAACAACGTTTTCCTGTAGCGCGAGGAGGTATTGCCATCGATCAATCAATCATCTGGTACCTGATCGTCGGCGCCTTGCTGTTGTCCATGGGCCTGATGGCTTCCCTGCTGGATCGCCTGCCGGTCAGCCCGGCCATGTTTTACCTGCCTGTCGGTTACATCCTCGGGCCTGCCGTGAGCGGCCTGATCAATGTCGCGCCCGCCCAGCACGCCGAATTGCTGACCACGCTGGCCAAGCTGGCGTTACTGCTGTCCCTGTTTACTGTCGGCCTGAAACTGCGCCTGCCGTTCCGCGACCACATCTGGCGCCTGCCGCTGCGGCTGGGCGTGCTGGCGATGCTAGTGACGATTCCGCTAGTGACGCTGGCCGGCCTGTTCATCTTCAATTTGCCGCTGGGCGCGGCAATCCTGCTGGGCGGCATCCTGGCGCCGACCGACCCGGTGCTGGCTTCCGACGTCCAGATCAAGCACGTCAGCGACCGCGACCGCATCCGCTACAGCCTGACCGGTGAAGGCGGCCTGAACGACGGCACCGCCTTTCCGTTCGTCATGCTTGGCTTGTCGCTGCTCGGCGTACCCGCGGCTGCCGCTTACACCAACGACTACACCATGCTGCATATCGCCTGGGGCGTGGTCGCGGGACTGGTCGGCGGCTGGTTCCTCGGCTGGCTGCTGGGACGCCTGGTAGTCGGCTTGCGGCGGCAGTTCCGATTGGCGCTGGGAATGGAAGAGTTCCTTGGCATCGGCCTGATCGCGCTGGCCTACGGCGCGACTGAGCTAGTCCACGGTATCGGCTTCCTGGCGGTGTTTGCCGCCGGCCTGGCGATGCGCCGCATCGAATCGACCAACAGCGGTCAGCAAGGAGTGGACCCCGATCAATCCCCGACCGTGTCGCATCTCCCCCAGGCGAGCGATAAGGAAGAAGTGGCGACCCATCCGGCCAAGGCTTCCGCCTACATGACGGAAACGGTGCTCGGCTTTAACATGCAGCTGGAGCAGTTTGCCGAATTCCTGATGGTGACCCTGACCGGCATCCTGCTGTCGCATATCGGCTTTTCGGCGGCAGGAGCACTGCTTGCCCTGCTGCTGTTTTTTGTGATCCGGCCGCTTTCGGTTGCGCTGGCCCTGGCAGGCGCCGACGTCACACCCCTGCAGCGGCGCCTGATGGCATGGTTCGGCATCAAGGGCATAGGCTCCCTGTATTACCTGGTGTTCGCGCTGCAATACCACTGGACCGCGCCCGACGGCTACCGCTCTGCTGCGCTGGCGCCGCACATCAGCTCGATGGTGTTGACGGTGGTGGCGATGTCGATCGTCATGCATGGCATTTCGTCGACACCGCTGATGGACATGTACCAGCGCCGCCGCCGGCGCTGAATCAGGCCAGGCCGGCTTGGCGGTAGCTTGCGGCTGGATGCCTGGCGGGCAAGGTAGGTTGACCTGCTTCGAACAATTTCTCGCGCAACGTGCCTTCTTCGTACTCCAGCTTGTAAGAGCCGCGCGCCTGCAATTCAGGGATCACCAGGTTGACGAAATCTTCGAAACTCTCCGGCGCCACCGTGCGCGTCAGGTTGAAACCGTCGATATCCGTATCTCTTACCCACGCCTCCAGCTGGTCCGCCACCTGTTGCGGCGAACCGACGATGGTCACATAACGGCCGCCCAGCGCCAGCTGATCGAGCAGCTTGCGCACCGTCCAGCCGGCGTCGGCCGCCGTCACCGCCTTGGCGGAAGACTGGATCGCGTTGCTGCTGGCCGGTTTGATGGCTTCATCGATGCCGTAAGCCGAAAAATCAAAACCGGTGCCGCTGGCAAAATGCGCCAGGCCCGCTTCCGGGTTGGCATGGCGGCAGTATTCGGCATATTTCTCGCGCGCCTCGGCGGCGGTCGGCGCAACGATCACGGAGATGCCCATGAAGATTTTCAGGTCATCGCGGCGACGGCCCGCCAGCTGCGCCTGGTCGCGCAAATCGCTGACCAGCTTGCGCGCGGCTTCCGGCTTCTGGCTGGAAATGAATACGCATTCAGCATGGGCCGCCGCGAACTGCTGGCCGCGGTCGGAAGCGCCGGCCTGGTACAACACCGGCGTACGCTGCGGCGACGGTTCGCTCAGGTGATAGCCATCCACCTGATAATGCTCTCCGCGATGACTGATGCGATGTACCTTGGCAGGATCGGCATATACCCTGCGCTGACGGTCGCGCAACACGGCGCCGTCTTCCCAGCTGCCTTCCCACAATTTGTACAGCACTTGCATGAATTCTTCGGCGCGCTCGTAACGCGCATCGTGTTCCGGCTGTTGGCTCAGGCCCATGGCGCGCGCTGCGCTGTCGAGGTAACCGGTGACGATATTCCAGCCTATCCTGCCGCGCGTCAGGTGATCCAGGGTCGACATGCGGCGCGCGAACAGGTACGGCGCTTCGTAAGTCAGGTTGACGGTGACGCCGAAACCGAGATGTTTGGTGACCGCGGCCATCGCCGACACCAGCAGCAGCGAATCGTTGACCGGCAGCTGTATCGATTCGCGCAAGGTGAGGTCGGCCGAGCCCTGATAGACGTCGTAGACGCCGACGATGTCGGCCAGGAACAGGCCGTCGAACTTGCCGCGCTCCAGCAGCCTGGCCTGTTCGGTCCAGTATTCGATGCTGGTGTAGTCGCTGGAGCGGTCGCGCGGATGGGTCCACAAACCATGGTTGATATGCCCTACGCAGTTCATGTTGAACGCGTTGAGGCGGATTTGTTTCTTCGGCATGTTCAGATGGCGCCGTGGCGCGGCGGATTTTTATTGTTCAGGTAATAGTTGCCGACAGCGTGATATTTCCAGCGCACCGGATCGTGCAAGGTGTGAGTGCGCGCATTGCGCCAGTGACGGTCGAGGTTATGCTCGGACAAGGTCGCCTGGGTGCCGGCCAGCTCGAACAGCTTGCTGCCGGCCGCCAGCGAAATTTCAGTCGTCAGCACGCGCGCTTCGGCTACTGCGATCGAGGCGGCGGCGACACTGTCAGCATCCGGCGCTGCTGCGGCACGGTCCACTGCTTCTCCAGCCAGCTCAAGCAAAGCTTCGGCGCCGGCCAGGCGCACCGCCAGGTCGCCGAACTCCCGCACGGTCAACGGATCGTCTATCGCACGCTCGACCTTGCTGTCGATCCAGGCGCGCGAACGCGTGCGCACGAATATCGCCGCGTCGTGCAGCGCCGCGCGGGCGATGCCGACATCGATTGCCGCATGCAGCAATTGCGCCACAGGTCCCAGCGACGTAGGACGTTCGAAGGCGCTCTGGAACGGCAGCACCTCCTCCGCCTCAACCCGCACATTGTCCAGCACCACCGA
>NZ_JAQGLV010000257.1 GCF_028292705.1 Collimonas fungivorans
GCTTGGGCGTCACTTCCAGGATCACGTGGTAGCTGTTGATCTGCGTGAAGTACTGCGCGACCTGGCGCTGGCCAATGGCGTCGTAGATGGTCGAGTCGATCAGCGCCGGCGTGATGCCGAAGCTGGATGCGCGCGCGCGGTCGATGGTCAGGTTGGCTGCAGCCGCAGCATTCTGCTGGTCGGAAGCGACGTCGGTCAATTGCGGCAGCTGGCGGAAACGGTTCAGCAGTTTCGGCGCCCAGACGTTCAGTTCATCCAGGTTGGAGTCGGTCACGGTGTACTGGTACTGGGTGCGCGACAGGCGGCCGCCGACGTTGATGTCCTGGCCTGCCTGCAGGAACAGGTTGACCCCTTGCACCTTGGCCAGCTGCGGCCGCAGGCGTGCAATCACTTCGTCGGCGCTGGCGGTGCGTCCCTCGTCTTTCGGTTTCAGGCTGATGAAGAAGTTGCCGGTGTTGAAGGTGCTGCCGCCGCCGCTCATGCCGAAGCCTGTGACGTCCGGATCCTTGCGCACGACGTCAGCCAGCGCCAGCATGCGTTTGTTCATCGAGGCGAACGAGGAATCCTGCGCCGATTCGGCAAAGCCGTAGACGAAGCCGGTGTCCTGCTGCGGGAAGAAGCCTTTTGGGATAATCACGAACAACACGACGGTGGCAGCCATGGTGGCGAAGAACACCATCAGGGTAATGAACTGATGGCGCAGCACCACATGCAGGCCGCGCTTGTAGCCGTTGAGCATGGCGTCGAAACCGCGCTCGAACATCTGGTACATGCGGCCATGCGATTCAGCCGTATGCGATTTCAGGAAACGCGAGCAGAGCATCGGCGTCAAGGTCAGCGAAATCACCACCGAGACTGCAATCGTCAGCGTCACGGTGATGGCGAATTCGCGGAACAGGCGGCCGACGATGCCGCCCATCAGCAGCAACGGGATGAACACGGCCACCAGCGATACCGAGATCGAGATAATCGTAAACCCGATTTCTCCCGCTCCCTTGTAGGCTGCTTCCATCGGCGACATGCCTTCTTCGACGTAGCGGTAAATATTCTCCAGCATCACGATCGCATCGTCGACCACAAAACCGACCGCGATGGTGAGCGCCATCAGCGACAGGTTGTCGAGGCTGAAGCCGAGCAGGAACATGATCGCCGCGGTGCCGAGCAGCGCCAGCGGTACGGTCACGCTCGGGATCAGGGTAGCCGGGACATTGCGCAGGAACAGGAAGATCACCAGCACCACCAGGGCGATGGTCAGCACCAGCGTGAATTCGACGTCGGACACCGAGGCGCGGATGGTCTGGGTGCGGTCGATCAGGGTGTTGACATGCACTGTCGGCGGGATCGCCGCTTGCAGGCGCGGCAAGGCAGCCTTGATGCGATCCACGGTTTCGATCACGTTGGCGCCGGGCTGCTTGGTGATCGCCAGCACGATCGAACGGCCGTTGGTGATCGTATTGCCGGCCGGCGCCGCGGCGCCGGCGTAGCCCCAGCCGGCCACCTTCAGGTTTTCTGCGGCGTCGATGGCGACGCCGACATCGCGCACCCGGATCGGCGCGCCGTTCTTGTAGGCCAGCACCATGTCGTTCCACGGTTCCGCGCTCAGCAGCTGGTCGTTGGTATACACGGTGAAGCTTTGCTTGGCGCCGTCAACCGTGCCTTTTGGCTGGTTGACGGTGAGGTTGGCGATCACGCCCCTGATATCTTCCAGGCTGATGCCGATCGCCGCCAGCTTGGTCGGATCGACCTGGATCCGCACCGACGGTTTTTGCACGCCGCCGATATTGACCAGGCCGACGCCGGGAATCTGTGAAATCTGCTGCGCCAGGATATTGTCGGCGAAGTCATTGACCTGGATCAGCGGCAGCGCATCCGATTGCACCGACATCACCAGGATCGGTGAATCGGCCGGGTTCACCTTGCGGAAGGTCGGCGGGCTCGGCAGGTTGGCCGGCAGCTGGCCGCTGGCGGCGGTGATCGCCGCCTGCACGTCGAGCGCCGCGGCGTCTATGCTGCGGTTGAGGTCGAACTGCAGCGTAATCTGGGTAGAGCCGAGCGAGCTGGTCGACGTCATTTGCGACAGGCCGGCAATCAGGGAAAACTGCCGTTCCAGCGGCTGCGCCACGCTCGACGCCATGGTTTCCGGATTGCCGCCGGGCAGGTTGGCGGAGACCTGGATGGTCGGGAAATCGACCTGCGGCAGCGGCGCCACCGGCAGCAGCGGCCATACCGCGGCGCCGATCAGGAAAATCGCGATGGCGAGCAGCGTGGTGCCGATCGGCCGTTTGATGAAGGCTGCGGAGATGCTCATTTGCCGGCCTTTGCCGTCGAATCGACAGGAGCAGCAGCTGCGCTGGCTTCGATGATCTTGGCGCCCGGTTTCAGCTTGTACTGGCCATCGACCACGACCCGTTGTCCCGCCTCCACACCCTTGTCGATAACAGCCAAGCCATCCTGGATGTTGGCAACCTGGACCGGCTGGATTTTCACCGAGCTGTCAGCACCGACGACATACATGTAGGTGCCGTCCTGGCTGCGCTGCACCGCTGCCGCCGGCACCGTCAGCGCCTGCTTGCGGTCGCCCAGCACCAGCCTGACGTTGACGTACTGGCCTGGCCACAGCACATGCGACGGATTCTGGAAAATGCCTTTCAGCTGCACCGTGCCGGTGCTGGTGTCGATCTGGTTGTTGAGCAGCGCCAGGTTGCCCTGGGCCAGCATGGCGCTGCTGTTGCGCGCATAGGTTTGCACGCTGAGCGGCTTCTGGCTGCCGCGCAAGGCGCTGTTGATGCTCTGGAAGGTTTCTTCCGGCAGGGTGAACACCACGGCGATCGGATCGATCTGGTTGATCACCACCAGGCCATTGGTGTCCGCGGCATGGACGATATTGCCCGGATCGACCAGGCGCGCGCCGACGCGGCCGCTGATCGGCGCCAGGATGCGCGTAAAGCTGAGCTGCACCTTGGCAAAGTTGATCTGGGCTTCATCGGCTTGCACCGCGGCTTGCAGCTGGTTCACTTGGGCCTTAGTGGCGTCCAGCGTCTGTTGGGTGGCGGCGTCCTGCTGCACCAGGGTGGTGTAGCGTTGCAGGTCAAGCCGGGAGTTGACCAGCTGCGCCTGGTCCTTGGCTTTTTGCGCCACGGCCTGGTCCAGCTGCGCCTGCAGCGTGCGCGGATCGATCTGCGCCAGCAGCTGGCCGGCCTTGACGTCCTGGCCTTCGACAAAACCGACCTTGTCGAGCTGGCCGTCGATGCGGGCCTTGACGGTGACGCTGGCATTCGAGGTAACGGTGCCGACGCCGCTCAGGTACATCGGCACATCCTGCTGCTTGACGGCGGCGGTGCTGACCGAGATGGCGCCAGGGGCGACCTTCGGCGTGCCCTGGGCATCGGCCTTGTGCACCATGGCCCAGCCGGCGGCGCCGATCAGGACCAGTATCGCGGCGGTGATCAGCAGCGTCGAACGTGGTTTGGAAAGTGTGGAGGTCATCGTTATCGGCTCGCGGAATTAATTGGTCGTATTGTTTTGTGGATTGTTTTGCGCCTGGCCCGCGTGCTGGTCGCCGCGCTGTTCGGCGTTTAGTTGGCTGGCGTCCCAGCCGCCGCCGACGGCCTTGATCAGCGCCACGCTCGCCAGCAGCTGGCGTCCCAGCAATTGCACCAGGGTGCGTTCATTGCCGAGGGAAAGGGTTTGCGCGGTGACCACCGTCAGATAGGTCGCGGTGCCGGCGCGGTACTGGCTCAGCGCCAGCCGTTCCGCCAGTTGCGAAGCCTGCACTGCCTGGTTCTGGGCGATCGCTTCCTGGTCCAGGACCTTGAGCGTGGCCAGGTTGTCTTCCACTTCCTGGAAGCCGCCCAGCACGGTTTGTTTGTATTGCGCTACCGCGGCGTCGTAGACGGCGATGGCCTGGTCGCTGTGTGCGCGCCGCAGGCCGCCGTCGAAAATGGTTTCAGCCAGCGCCGCGCCCAGCGACCAGACCCGGCTAGGGGTGTCGAACCACTGCGCCAGGCTGGCGCTGTTGAAACCGCCGCTGGCGCTCAAGGTCAGCGCCGGGAAAAAGGCGGACTTGGCGACGCCGATGTTGGCGTTGGCGACCGCTACCTGGCGTTCAGCGCTGGCGATGTCGGGACGGCGCTCCAGCAGGTCGGAGGGCAGGCCGGCCGGAACCGGCGGCAAGCCAGCCTGCATCTTGCTCAGCATCTGGGTATCGGCCGGCAGCGCGGCCAGGTTGAAGCCTGAAGGCGCCTTGCCGGTGAGGATGGCGATCGCATGTTCCAGCTGGCTGCGCTGCGCCTGCAGGTCGATGGCCTGGGCTTCCGCGGTTTTCAGCTGGCTTTCGGCCAGCGCCACGTCCGAGCGCAGCGCCACGCCGGCGGCGTACTGGCTCTGGGTCAGCTGCAGCGAGCGGGCGTAGGCAGCGGTGGTGCGCGCATACAGATCTTTCAGCAGGTCGGTGATGCGCAATTGCAGATAATCTTGCGCCAAGGTGGCCTGGATGCTGAGGCGGGCGGCGGCCAGGTCGGCCGCGCTGGCCTGGATGCCGGCGTCGCCGGCTTCCACCGAGCGCCGCACGCTGCCCCAGATATCCGGTTCCCAGCTGCCTTGCAGGCCGGCGTTGTAACTGTTGCCGACCTTGATGCCGTTGCTGTTGGTGCGCGAGCGATCTACCCCTGCACTGATGCCAGCCGTCGGCCAGAAGCCGGCGCGCGCCGCATCGCCGGCGGCACGCGCCTGGCGGTACTGGGCTTCCGCCACGCGGATGTTCTGGTTGGCCTGGTTGGCTTGCTGTATCAGGCCGTTCAGGGTAGCGTCGCCATAGACTTCCCACCAGTTGCTGCTGTCTATCTGCTGCGGCTGCGCCTGTTTCCACGGACCGCTTTCTTTATAGGCGGCGGGCACGTCCATGGCAGGGCGCACGTAATCGGGACCGACTGCGCAGCCAGCCAGCGCAAACGCAATCGCGGCAGCCATGGCAGTGGCTGAGAAGGTTCTTGGGGGAAAGGGAAAATTCATGAGTCCTGGGCTGACGATCGGCACATCGGATGGAATGTCCGATGTGCAGGTCAACACAAGCGCAGCACCGGACAGTATTTGAGAACACTTTAAAGCTTGCTGCGGTACGTGATGCTGTCGCTAATATGACAATTCTGTCAGTTTCGCCCGTGCTTGATGCGCAATGCGCTAATGATAGTGGCAAGCAGGGTCGCGCTTGCCGCCAGCCACAGCGACAGATGGACGGCGCTGGCATCGATCTGGGCGGTGTCGGCCGCGGCCTGGGCGATGCTGGTCGCCGCCAACACCACCGCGACCAGCGCTGCGCCCAGCGACTGGCCGAAGGTGCGGGCAATCGCCAGCACGCCGGAAGCGGTGCCGCTGCGCGTACGCGGCGCGTTGCTCAGCATCTCACGATTGTTGGGACTTTGGAAGAAGCCGAAGCCGAGCCCGCAGACGAAGGCGCGCCACAAGATGTCCGGCACTGAAGCATGCGCGCCCAAGCAGGCCAGCAGCACCAGGCCCAGGGTCAGCACCAGCAGGCCGCAGGTCGACAGCAGCGCGGCCGAATAACGGTCGGCCAGGCGGCCGGCGATCGGCGCGGTGATGGCGATCGCTACCGGCCAGGGTGTAAACAAGGCAGCCGACAGCAGCGGGCTGAAACCGTATGCGCCCTGGAACAGGAACGGCAGTGCAATAAAGGCAATTCCCTGGCCCACAAAAGAGCAGAGCGAGGTGGCGACCGCCATCGAAAAGCGCTGCGATGCAAAAATATCAAGCGGCAGCAGCGGTGCGGAATAACGCCGTTGTCTAATGATAAACAAAATTACCGATGCCAGGGCGATCCCGCCCAGCAGCAGCTCCTGGGTCCAGCTGTCGTGGCGCGACAGGCCGTCGACCGCCATGACGATGGTGCCCAGCGCCAGCGCCGAGAGCACGGCGCCGATTGCATCGAAGCGGCCGCCGCGGCCCGGATCGCGCGGCAGCACGCGGCGCGCCAGCAGCAGAGTGACGACGCCGATCGGCACATTGACGGCGAACAGCCACTGCCAGCTCAGCACCGACAGCATCAGGCCGCCGATGGCCGGGCCGGCGGCGGTGGAGGACGCCACCACCAGGGCATTGATGCCCAGCGCCGCGCCCAGCAAGCGGGTCGGGAAGATATTGCGGTAGAGCGCCGGGCCGATGCTCATGGCGGCAGCGCCGCCGACGCCTTGCAAAAAACGCATGCCGTTCAGCATCGCCAGCGACGGCGACAGGGCGCAGCCCAGCGAAGCCAGGGTGAATACCAGGATGCCGCTCATATATACACGGCGAAAACCCAGCACCTCGCCCAGCGAGGCGAAAGTGACCATGGTCATGGCGCCGGCGAGTATATAAGCATTGGCGATCCAGACCGCGGCGGCCGGGTCTACCTGCAGGCTGCGCGCGATCATGGGCAGCGCGACGTTAACAATGGAGCCGTCCAGCACGGTCATGCTGGTGCCGAGGATCATGACGATAATCGCTACCCGGCGCGCCGCCCCGGGCAGGCCGTCGTCTTCAGGCAGATCGCCGAACAGCTGACTCATGCAGCAAGGCGCGGCTTTGGCGCAACACTTGATTGAAATAATGGCGAGGTAGGCACAGGCAACAATAAAATGAGGAAAGCATTGATAGGGCGGGGCGGAAGCCGCGAATTATCACATGAAGCGCGATTTCACGCATGGGCCTGGGTTGCCCGCCAGCCGGGGCGATCACGGGGATATCACGAGGGTGCCACGGGGCTGCCAACAAATAGCCGCATTTTTCAGGTCGCCGGCGGCTGCCGCGACGCCTGTTTGATGTATAATTCGAATTTCCCGCATGTGCCGTTCGGCACCTTCTGTAATGACTAAGTTTGTATTTGTTACCGGCGGCGTTGTCTCTTCCCTTGGTAAAGGGATTGCAGCCGCCTCTCTCGCCGCGATTTTGGAATCGCGCGGCCTTAAAGTCACCCTTCTTAAACTCGATCCGTACATCAACGTCGATCCAGGCACCATGAGCCCGTTCCAGCACGGCGAAGTGTTTGTGACCGACGATGGCGCGGAGACCGATCTCGATCTTGGCCACTATGAGCGTTTCATTACGGCCAAGATGAAGAAGGTGAATAACTTCACTACCGGCCAGATCTACGAATCGGTGATCCGCAAGGAGCGCCGCGGCGAGTACCTGGGCAAGACGGTGCAGGTTATTCCGCACATCACCAACGAGATCCAGGATTACATCTATCGCGGCGCCGAAGGTTTCGACGTGGCGCTGGTGGAAATCGGCGGCACCGTCGGCGATATCGAATCCTTGCCCTTCCTCGAAGCGGCGCGCCAGCTGAGCCTGCGCGCCGGCCGCAAGGCGGCTGCTTTCGTCCACCTGACCCTGGTGCCTTACCTGGTGTCGGCCGGTGAACTGAAAACCAAGCCGACCCAGCACAGCGTGCAGAAACTGCGCGAAATCGGTATTTCGCCGGATGCCTTGCTGTGCCGCGCCGACCGTCCGATCCCGGACGACGAACGGGCCAAGATTTCCCTGTTCTCGAACGTCCAGGGCGACGCCGTGATTTCGGTGTGGGACGCTGACACCATCTACAAGATCCCGCAGATGCTGCACGACCAGGGGCTGGACGCGATTGTCTGCGAAAAGCTGGGCCTGTCGCCCAAGCCGGCCGACCTCTCGGTCTGGACCAAGCTGGTGCACGCACTGGAAAATCCAACCTACGAAGTCACCATCGGCATGGTCGGCAAATACGTCGACCTGACCGAATCCTACAAGTCGCTGACGGAAGCTTTGCGCCACGCCGGCATCCATACTGGCAGCCGGGTCAATATCGAATACCTGGATTCGGAAGAAATCGAAGCCAACGGCATCGGCGCATTGGCCAAGTACGATGCGATCCTGGTGCCGGGCGGGTTTGGCAAGCGCGGCGTCGAAGGCAAGATCGCGGCCGCGCGTTTCGCTCGCGAAAACAAGATCCCTTACCTGGGCATCTGCCTGGGCATGCAAGTCGCGCTGCTGGAATATGCACGCAACAAGGCTGGCCTGCCGCACGCCAATTCAACCGAATTCGATGCGCAGACCGACCAGCCGGTAGTGGCCCTGATCACTGAATGGCAGAACCATGACGGCAAGGTAGAACTGCGCGACGTCAATTCCGACCTGGGCGGCACCATGCGCCTGGGCGCGCAGACCTGCGACGTCAAGGCCGGCACCCTGGCCGCCGAAATCTACGGCCCGACCGTGACCGAACGCCATCGTCATCGCTACGAAGCCAACAACCATTACCTGGACCGCATCGAAGCAGCCGGCCTGGTGGTCTCGGCCCGCACCCCGACTGAAGACTTGTGTGAAATCATGGAATTGCCGCGCACCGGCGACAATGCTCATCCTTGGTATGTCGGCGTGCAGTATCACCCGGAATTCAAATCGACTCCGCGCGACGGCCATCCGCTGTTTATTTCGTTCATCAAGGCTGCGCTGGCGCACAAGCAAGCTAATACTGCAACTGCAGCGTAAGGAAAGAACATGAAACTTTGTGGCTTCGACATCGGCCTGGATCAGCCGTTTTTCCTGATCGCCGGTCCGTGCGTGATCGAGTCGCGCCAGATGGCGCTCGACACTGCCGGGATACTGAAAGAGATCACCAGCGAACTGGGCATCAACTTCATCTACAAATCGTCTTTCGACAAGGCGAACCGTTCTTCCGGTTCTTCTTTCCGCGGCCTCGGCATGGAAAAAGGGCTGGAGATTCTGGCTGAAGTCAAAGCGCAAATCGGCGTGCCGGTGTTGACCGATATCCATGAAATCTATGAAATCAAGCCGGTGGCAGCGGTGGTCGATGTCTTGCAGACGCCGGCCTTCCTGTGCCGCCAGACCGATTTCATCAACGCTTGCGCCCAATCGGGCAAGCCGGTGAATATCAAGAAGGGCCAGTTCCTGGCGCCGCACGACATGATCAATGTCATCGCCAAGGCGCGTGCCGCGGCCCGCGAAGCCGGCCTGCCGGAAGATAATTTCATGGCCTGCGAACGTGGTGCTTCGTTCGGCTACAACAACCTGGTGTCCGACATGCGTTCGCTGGCGATCATGCGCGAAACCGGTTGTCCGGTAGTGTTCGATGCCACCCACTCGGTGCAGTTGCCGGGCGGCCAGGGCAGCACTTCCGGCGGCCAGCGCGAATTCGTGCCGGTGCTGGCGCGCGCTGCGATTGCCGTGGGCGTCTCAGGCGTATTCATGGAAACCCATCCGAATCCGGCCGAAGCCAAATCGGACGGACCGAATGCGGTGCCGTTGAACCGCATCAAAGAATTGTTGTCGACCATGATAGATCTGGACCGGGTCGTCAAAAAGAATGGCTTTATCGAAAGCAATTTCGGTTGATTGCTTGGGGGATGGAATATATCGCTGCCGCTATACAAGCAAGTGGCTGCGCGTGAAGTCTGTTCCCGCAAATGGTTTTAATATCGCGCATATTTTTATTTGATAGGGAAATACATGAGTGCAATCGTTGACATCATTGGCCGCGAAATTATTGATTCGCGCGGTAATCCGACAGTCGAATGCGACGTCTTGCTGGAATCCGGCGTCATGGGCCGTGCAGCCGTGCCGTCCGGCGCTTCCACCGGTTCGCGCGAAGCGATCGAGCTGCGCGACGGCGACAAGAGCCGTTACGGCGGCAAGGGCGTTTTGAAAGCCTGCGAGCATATCAACACCGAAATTTCCGAAGCCATCATGGGTCTCGACGCCAGCGAACAAGCATTCCTGGACCGTACCCTGATCGATCTCGACGGCACCGAAAACAAAGGCCGCCTGGGCGCCAACGCCATGCTGGCGGTATCGATGGCGGTAGCCAAGGCTGCAGCTGAAGAAGCCGGCCTGCCGCTGTATCGTTATTTCGGCGGTAGCGGCGCGATGCAGATGCCGGTGCCGATGATGAACGTCATCAATGGCGGCGAGCATGCCGACAATAACCTGGATATCCAGGAATTCATGATCATCCCGGTCGGCGCACCGAGCTTCCGCGAAGCGGTGCGCTACGGCGCCGAAGTGTTTCACGCGCTGAAGAAAATCCTGCACGACAAGGGCTTGTCGACCGCGGTCGGCGATGAAGGCGGCTTTGCGCCTAACCTGGCCAGCCACGAAGAAGCGCTGAAGCTGATCATCCAGGCGATCGAAGCCGCAGGCTATGAGCCGGGCACCCAGATCGCCCTCGGCCTGGACTGCGCCGCCAGCGAATTCTACAAGGACGGCAGCTACGTCCTGGCCGGCGAAAACATGACACTGACCGGTGCGCAGTTCACCGGCCTGCTGGCGTCGTGGTGCGACAAGTACCCGATCATCAGCATCGAAGACGGCATGGCGGAAAACGACTGGGACGGCTGGAAGCTGCTGACCGAAACACTCGGCAAGAAGATCCAGCTGGTGGGCGACGACCTGTTTGTCACCAACACCAAGATCCTGAAAGAAGGCATCGACAAGGACATCGCCAATTCGATCCTGATCAAGATCAACCAGATCGGCACCCTGACCGAAACCTTCGCTGCGATTGAAATGGCCAAGCGCGCCGGCTACACCGCAGTGATCTCGCACCGTTCGGGCGAGACCGAAGATTCGACCATCGCCGATATCGCGGTTGGCATGAACGCCTTGCAGATCAAGACCGGCTCGATGTCGCGTTCGGACCGCATGGCCAAGTACAACCAGCTGCTGCGCATTGAGGAAGACCTGGGCGACATCGCCAGCTATCCGGGCCGTAGCGCGTTTTACAATCTGAAGTAATCAAGCCGGGGTGGGCACCAGTGTCCACCCCGATCTACATTTAAGACAGCAGAACCAAGCCCGAAACGATGCGCCTGATTGCCATTTTCCTGACTGCCTTGCTGATACTGGTCCAGTACCCACTGTGGCTAGGCAAGGGCGGCTGGCTGCGCGTCTGGGATATGGACCAGCAAGTGCATGCGGCGCATGACAAGATCGACGAGCTCAAGGCCCGCAACGCCAAGCTGGATTCGGAAGTACATGATTTGAAAGAAGGCACCGGTGCGGTCGAAGAACGGGCGCGCACCGAGCTGGGCATGATCAAGCAGGACGAGATTTTTATCCAGGTACTCGATCCGAACGGCAATCCAGCCGATGCGCCGGCGCCGCCCAATGCGGCGTTGACAGCGGTGGAGAAGACCGTAGCGGTCGCCGTGCCAACGGAAAAGAAACCAGAGCGCTAACGTTCGTTAATCAACGGGGCGCCCATGCTGTTCGCAGCGCCCCAATCCAATCTCAATGTTTGCTGCTGCCGGTAGGGAGCAGCGCTTCAACCGGCGCCGTACTGGCGAACAGGTGCGCGCAGTCGACTTTGTCGAATTCATAATGCTGGCCGCAGAAATCGCAATCCACCGCCAGCTTGCCGAGGTCGGCGAGGGCTTCCTCGATTTCAGGCTGGCCCAGCATCTTCAGCATGTTGCCGACTTTTTCGCGTGAACAATTGCACTGGAAGCTGGGTTGCTGCGGTTCGAAAACACGGATGGTTTCTTCCCAGAACAGGCGGCGCATCAAAGTCTGGATGTCTGTGGACAGCATTTCTTCCGGACGCAAGGTGCCGCCCAGCGCCAGGAAACGATTCCAGGTTTCCAGTTCATCGTTGACCGGCACGTCGATGCCGCCGTGATTCGGCAGTTTCTGCAGCAGCAAGCCGCGCGCAACCTTGTCGTCGGCGGCCAGCCACAGCTTGGTGTCCAGCTGTTCCGAGCGCAGCATGTAGTTTTCAATGACGGTAGCGACATTCTCTCCATCCAGCGGCACGATGCCCTGGTAAGCCTGCTGGCCGGGCATCTTGTCCTGCGGGTCGAGCGTAATCGCAAAACGGCCCTGGCCGTTCAGGTTGACCAGTTGCGACATGGTGGCGTCGGGGTCGATCACCGCGTCCGGCGCCAGCTTGGCGGTGGCGCGCATCCGCAGTTGCGAATCGCACTCGGCCACCAGCAGTCGGATCGGACCATCGCCGTGGATCTGCATGACGATGACGCCGTTGAATTTCAGGTTGGCCGACAGCAAGGCCGCCGCGGCCATCATTTCACCCAGCAAGGTCTTGACCGGCGCCGGATAGTTGCGGTGCGCCAGCACCTGCTGCCAGGTGGACGACAACTCCACCAGCTCGCCGCGCACGGCGGCGTTTTCCACCATGAATTTTTGCAGTGAATCGCCGTGCACGTCGCCGGCTTCCGTCATCTTTGTTACGTCCATATTTTTTATCCGCTGATGTATTACTTCTGCTGTATTACTTCTACTGTATTACTTCTAATTTATTGCTTCAATACCGCTGCTTGTTACCCGATCAGCTTCAAGCCGTCCTTGTATTCCTGCCCGCGTTGTATGTAATGCGTGGCGTTGCCGGCCAGCGCTGCTACATCCTGCTCGCTCAGGGTGCGCACGGCCTTGGCCGGGCTGCCGATGATCAGCGAGTTGTCCGGGAATTCCTTGCCTTCGGTGACCAGTGCGCCGGCGCCGACCAGGCAGTTCTTGCCGATCTTGGCGCCGTTCAGGATCACCGCCTGGATGCCGATCAGGGCGCCGTCGCCAATCGTGCATCCGTGCAACATTGCCTGGTGGCCGACGGTCACGTTCTTGCCCAGCGTCAGGGGAAAACCCATGTCGGTATGCAAGGTGCAGCTTTCCTGTACATTGCTGCCCTGGCCGACCGTGATCAATTCATTATCGCCGCGGATAGTGACCCCGAACCAGACGCTGGCATCGGCTTCGATCCTGACCTTGCCGATCAGGTTGGCGGACGGCGCGATGTATGCTGACGGGGCAATATCGGGGGCATGCTCGCCCAATTGGTAGATGGCCATAAGTTTCTGTAAAATGCGTTCCGTAAAATGCTGGTTGCCGGGCATGGCCCTGATTCTGTCCCTATATGCAGTCCCTGTAGATAGGTCCATATTGCGATTTTTCAACCGTAGCGCCATTTTACCGCTCTCAACATGAACCATTCATCCTTTCCAGTTCCGGCTGACTTGCGCCGCGCCGCCTTGCACTGCTTGTGCGAGGCCGATGTCGCTGCCAAGGTGACCGCTGTCGAGGCGCTGGCGGCGGCCTGGGAAAGCGGCGCCATGGCGCTGGATAGCCAGTGCGAATTGCAGGCAAGCTTGAGCATACCGGGGCGTCCGCCGCAGCCCTTGCTGGTCCCGCCGCGCGAGGTCAAGCACCGCTCCATGGCTACCCTGGAAGGGCGGGCCGCCATGATCCACGCCCTGGCGCATATCGAATTCAACGCCATCAACCTGGCGCTGGATGCGATCTGGCGCTTTGCCGGCATGCCGCGGGACTATTATGCCGACTGGCTGCGCGTTGCAAAGGAAGAAGCTTATCACTTTAGCCTGCTGGCAATGCACTTGCGGGGCCTGGGGTTTGCCTACGGCGATTTTTCGGCGCATGACAGCTTGTGGGAACTGACTGAAAAGACCAGCCATGACATCCTGGCCAGGATGGCGCTGGTGCCGCGCCTGATGGAAGCGCGCGGCCTGGATGCATCGCCGCGCACCCGCGCCAAGCTGGCCCAGGCCGGCGATGAAGAGGCGGCGGCGATCATAGACATCATTCTGCGCGACGAGATCGGCCACGTGGCGATCGGCAACCGCTGGTATGGCTGGCTGTGCCAGGCGCGCGGGCTGGAGCCGCTGGCGACATTCGCCGCCCTGGTGGTACAGCACCAAGCGCCGCAGTTGCGCGGACCGTTCAATATGGA
>NZ_JAQGLV010000330.1 GCF_028292705.1 Collimonas fungivorans
GCTCAATGACCACCTTGCACGCCAACTCTCCGCGCGACGCGCTGGCGCGGATGGAGGTGCTGGTGCTGATGGCCGGCATGAACCTGCCGGTGCGGGCGATCCGCGAACAGATTTCATCGGCGGTGCACCTGATCATCCAGCTCACCCGTTATTCCTGCGGCGCACGCAAGGTGACGGCGATCACCGAAGTGGTCGGCATCGAATCGGAAACCGTCCAGCTGCAGGACATCTTCAAGTTTCACCGGGAAGGCCTTGACCAGAACGGCAAGACCTATGGCGATTTCCGCTATTCGGGCATGAAACCGGTCTTTATGGAGCGAATGGAAAATGAGTAACCAGATACTGCTGTTCTCGGGGATTCTGTTCGGGCTGGTGCTGTTCATCGCCTGGTCGCTGATGAACTCGAAGAGTTATTTCCTCAAAGTGCTGTTCGACATGCACGTGCGCTACATCGGCCACATCAAGGAATGGACCGGGCTGCGCGACGGCCGCGTCTACATGGTGCTGTTCGCCCAAATTGCGGCGGCGCTGCTGCTGGTAGTGGTGATCTATTTCGTGCTGCGCAATATACTTTTGGTGCTGCTGATCGGTTATTTCATCTTCAAGGCGCCGCTCTGGATCAGCAATTACAAGCGCAAGCGCCGCCTCAACAGCATCGAATACGAATTGCCGACGGCGCTCACCGTGATCGCTTCCAGCCTGACCGCCGGTGTGTCCCTGAGCATTGCCTTGCAATCCTATTCCAAGGAGAGCAGCTCGCCGCTGGCCAGCGAATTCGCGCACGTGATCCGGCTGCAGAAGGTGGGCGTCGATTTCGAGACGGCGATCGAAGAAGTCGGCAAGCGCATCGACCTGGTCGATTTCCAGTTGCTGGTGATGACTTTCCGGATCTCGAAATCGGTGGGCGGCAACCTGTCGGAAACGTTGATGAGCCTGTCCAACACGATCCAGCAAAAACTGACGATCGAAGGCAAGATCAGGTCGCTCACGGCGCAGGGCAAGATGCAGGGCTGGGTCATGATCTGCCTGCCGGCGTTGGTCGGGGTTGCGCTGTTCTTCATCCAGCCGGCCGAAATGGGCCTGCTGCTGACTACGTTTTACGGCAAGATCGTACTCTTCGTCTGTCTCACCATGGCCTATATCGGCCACAAGGTGATCCAGAAAATCCTGGACATCGATGTCTGACGGCCGCGGACATATTGTTATCGGATAAATGCCATGAGCAGCTCAATCTATCTTTACGGCGCGATCATACTGGCCTTCGGCAGCCTTAGTGTGTTCATGTTTTACCTGTTTCGGCTGGTGGCCAATGTCAAGGTCACCAAATTCCGGCCGAACATGGATCCGCTGCCGCCGTTGCTGAAAAAAGTCTGGAACGGAGTGATGTTCTTTGACTTCTATTTTGGCGCCACGGTGTCGGAGGCGCGGCTGCTGAAGCGTAAGCAGATGCTTAACACCGCCGGCCTGGAATATTTCATGACTCCCGGCGAGACTTATGCCTTGCAATTTTTCTCACTGGCAATAGCGCTTTTTTTCGCCGTGCTGGTCGGCCTGGCGGCATTCGGCATTGACTACATCGTACTCATCATCATGCTGGTGCTGGGTCTGATAGGCTGGTTTTATCCGCTGATGTGGATCCGCGACCAGAAGAAGAAGCGCAACATCGAAATCTCGCGCTACTTTCCGTCCTTCGTCGATATCGTGACGCTTTGCTGCGAATGCGGCTTGACCTTGAACACCGCCATCGTCAATTTCTGCGAACGCGGCCCGGAATGCGTCTTGCGCCATGAGATCGAGCGGGTAGTGCGCGACATGAAAACCGGAGCCGGCCGCGCCGACGCCTTGGGAAAATTCGCGCGCCGCACCGGTAACATCGACATTTCGCGTTTTGTCGGTATTGTCCTGCAATGCGATAAGCTTGGCGTGCCGCTGGGACCGACCTTGCGCAAGTTCGCCGAACAGAAACGCACCGAGCGTTTCCAGCGCGCCGAGAAACTGGCGATGGAAGCGCCGATGAAAATGATTGCACCCCTGATCATGTTCATCTTCCCGATTACCTTTATCATCATTGCCTTCCCGATAGTGACGACTATCCTGATGAATTTCAAATAAGAGACTAGATGAAAAAAATTCTCGTCGCGTTTGCTGCACTTTCCTTGGTCGCCGCCAGCCAGCTGGCATGGGGCGCCAAGGTCATGCCAGAGTTAAAGAAGGCGAATACCGAAATCTGCCTGAAGATGGGCGGTTCAGCCCGCGGCGCCCCAAAAGCGCCGGAAAAAATGCCAGCCTTTTGCGGCTGCGTGTCCGATGCCTACTGGGACAGCGTGCCGCAAAGCGAATACAACCTGCTGGTGCAGACCGGCAAATCGCCGTCGCTGGAAGCCAACCTGGAAAAACGCCTTGACGTAGCCAAGGCGGCTTGCCTGAAGAAGGCCGGCTAATATCTCATCAAGCGGTCACCTTCGGGTGCAGCAAGTCCTCCAGTCCGATGCGGCGGAACATCTCGCTGCGCACACGGTCGGCGACGCCGTTGACGATCTCGCAGCCGTCTTGCGAGGGATCGATATGGGTGCGGAACGGCCTGCCGCCGAAAGGCATGCCGATCACCTCGACGATGGCCTCGGCTACCGACCCGGCATCGGCGTCGGCCGGTTCCAGCGCCGCCAGTCCTTGCAGCGCCTGCTGCGGCACGCCGGCATACGGGCCATTGTCATATTCCGCGGCGCGTGCCTGGTCGGCCGGCGCACCGGAATGGGCGAAGTGGTTGGTGCCCTTGGTGAACGCACCAGGCACGATGATCGCGGTCTCTATGCCCCAGCGCGCCAGTTCTCCCGCATACGACACCGCCAGCGAATCCATGGCTGCCTTGGCCGCGAAATACGGCGACAGGTAAGGCGGCGTGCCGCCGCGCGCGCTGCTGGAAGAAATCCACATCACCAGCCCCTTGCCTTGCTTGCGCAGTTGCGGCAAGGCGGCGCGGTTGACGCGTTGTGTGCTGAGCACGTTGATGTCGTACAGCTGCGCGAACTGCTCCGGCGTAAACGCTTCCGCCGGACCGAAAGACATGTGGCCGGCGTTGTGGATCACCACATCGATCCGATCGCAGTCGGCGATGATGCTGGCGATGCCGGCCTCGACCGAAGCGCTGTCTGCGACGTCGAGCTCGACGCTGCGCAGGTCCACTCCGTGTTCGGCGGCATAACGCGCCGCTTCAGCGACCTGGGGCGCATTGCGTCCCTTGGTTTCGCGCATGCTGGCATAGACTGTGTGGCCGGCGCGGGCCAGGGCGCGCGCGGCGAGGGCGCCGAAGCCGCTGGAGGCGCCGGTAATGACGATGACTTGTTGCATGATGTTTTCCTTTCTCATATATATCGAAAAATAGCTTGTCGTCCGGCGATCAGATGATGCCGCCATTGGCGCGCAGCACCTGGCCGTTGATCCAGCCGCCATCAGCGCCGGCCAGGAAGGCGACTGTGGCGGCGATGTCCTGCGGCTGCCCCAGGCGTTCGAGCGGCGCCAGCTTGGCCAGGCGCTCGACCACTTCCTGCGGTTTGCCGTTGAGGAACAGGTCGGTAGCGGTCGGCCCCGGCGCAACGGCGTTGACCGTGATGTTCTTGCCACGCAGTTCCTTGGCGAGCACGCTGGTCATTGCTTCCACCGCAGCCTTGGTGGCGGCGTACACGCCGTAGGAAGGCTGCAACATGCCGACCACGCTTGACGAAAAATTGACGATGCGGCCACCGTTGCGCAGCCGTTTGGCGGCTTCGCGCAGGGTGTTGAAACTGCCTTTGAGATTGATTGCGACCTGGCGCTCGAAAGCGGCGTCATCGGTGTCGGCGATGGTTGCATTGAGCATGATGCCGGCGTTGTTGACCAGCACGTCGACGCCGCCGAACGCTTGTTCGGCTGCATCGAACATGGCGCGCACCGCGGCCGGGTCGCTGACATCCGCCTGCACGGCGAGGGCTTTACCGCCTTGCTGCATCAGTTGCCGGGCCAGGGTTTCGGCAGCCGCGGCGCTGCCGGCATAGTTGATGACGACGGCAAAACCGTCGGCCGCCAGCCGTTGCGCTACTGCTGCGCCGATGCCGCGCGACGATCCGGTGACGATAGCTACTTTTGCATGGCTCATTTGAAGCTCCTTGAAGTTGGTTTGAGCGTTGCCTTGGCTGCGCCAGGAATCCCGGATATCGGTTTGCCGAGCAGTGAATACATCATGCCGGTTAATTTCCAATGGATAAACTGGCTGTAATTGGCAACACTATTCAATGTGGATCAACAATTGGGCGGCATTGAGCAGCTGTCTGGACCGGGATGACAGCTTCGGTCCATGGCTGCAGATGGGGAAATTTCAGGTTTCACCTGCGTGCGGCAGGTGAATTGGGGAGGCGTGGCGAGTCGCCGGCGAGATTCTTGCCGGTGCGTCAGTTCTGCAGATAGCTGCGCAAGGTGTCACCCCGGTAGTCAAGGCGGAACTGTTTTCTTTTTTGCAGTTCCGGCACCACCAGGTCGACAAAATCGTCGAAGCCGTGCGGCAAATGCACCGGCGTGATGACAAAACCGTCGGCGCCTTGCTGCGCCACGATATGCCCCATCCAGTCGGCGATGTCGGCGGCTGTGCCGGCTACCTGCGGCACCAGCACGCCGCTGGCGTACATGCGGCCGATATCCGCCAGCGTCAACTGGCGCTCGGCGGACAGCTCGCGGATCAGGCTGAACAGGCCTTGCATGCCGGCCACCTCGAGGTCGGCGACGGGCGCATCCAGCGCGTAGCCTGAAAAATCCACATTCATGTGGCTTGACAGCGTCGACAGGCCGACGATAGGGTCTACCAGCGCATTGTGGCGGGCGCGCTTGTCTTCCGCCTCCGCGCGCGAAGCGCCGACGAAAGGCATGACGGCGGTCAGCACCTTGATGTCGCCGGGCTTGCGGCCGAATTTGGCGGCGCGGCCTTTCAGGTCCTGGTAAAAGCGCTGCATGCGGGCCAGGTCGGGCTGTATGCCGAACACCACTTCCGACCAGCGCGCGGCGAAATCCTGGCCGCGCTGCGACGATCCGGCCTGGATGATGACCGGCCCATGCTGCGGCGAGGCGGGAATATTCAGCGGGCCACGCACATTGAAGTAGGCGCCGCTGTGGGCGATCGCCGACACCCGATCGGCGTCGGCGTAACGGCCGCTGCTTGCCTCCAGCAGCAGCGCGTCGGGCGCCCAGCTGCCCCACAACTGATGGGCCACGTCCAGGAACTCGTCGGCGCGGTCATAACGTGCATCGTGGCTCAAGGTTTGGCGCAGGCCGAAATTGTCGGCCTCGCCCTGGTTGACCGAAGTCACCACGTTCCATGCCGCGCGGCCGGACGACAGGTGATCGAGGGTGGCGAATTCGCGCGCCAGGCTGTACGGCTGGCTATAGGTGGTCGAACGCGTCGCGCCCAGTCCTATCTTGCTGGTGAGCGCGGCCAGTGCGCCCAGCACCGGCAGAGGATCGAGCCGGGTGGCGTCCTGGTCGCCATGGCCGACGCCGTAGCGATGATCGCCGCCGTAGCGGGTCGAGACCGCCAGCCGGTCGGCGAAGAACAGCAGGTCGAATTTCCCGCGCTCCAGCGTTTGCGCGATGCGCGCGTAATAGTCGAGTTTCAGGAATCCGCCCGGATTGCTCTCGGGATGGCGCCATAACACCTGGCTGTGGGCGGCATTGCCGGCGATCAGGAAGGCGGCAAGGTGCATCATGATATTTTTTCCGTAACGATAGGTCGACAGGTGCTACAGCAAGGCCTCGGCGTAAACCTTGTCTTTGACTTGCACCTGTGTCTTGATCAGGTTCAGTTTGTAGAAGACTTCGACGATCTGCTGTTGCTCGGCGATGATGGCGGCGTCGATCGGCACAGTGGTGTAGTTGCGGCGTTCAGTCGCCAGCTGCAGCACCTTGGGATCGACGCCCAGCTGCGGCGCCAGCAGGGCCGCGGTTTCCTGCGGATGCGACTGGGCCCAGGCGTTGGTTTTTTTCAGTTCGGCAAACAGGGTGCGGATGATGTTCTTGTTGCGGTCGACGAAACCGGGATTGGCCAGGTGGAAGGTACGGTTGTTGGACAGGCCGGTGCCGTCGCGCAGGATGCGCGGGCTGGTCGAGATCTGCTGGCCGGCCAGGTAAGGATCCCACAGGGTCGCCGCGTCGACGTTGCCGGACTGGAAAGTCGCGCGCACGTCTGCCGCGTTGGTGACGTAGACCGGAATGATGTCGCTATAACTCAAGCCGGCTTCTTCCAGCGCCCGCACCAGCAGGTATTGCACGTTCCAGCCGCGTCCGAGCGCGATTTTCTTGCCCTTCAGTTCCTTTACAGAGCGGATCGGCGAATCCTGCGCCACGAAAATCCCTATGCCTTTCGGATAGGGCTGTTCGGCGGCCAGGTACACGGCATTGACGCCGGCAGCATTGGCAAAGGCGGAGGGCGTGTCGGCAGCATGGCCAAAATCGATGGCGTCGCCGTTCAGGGCTTCGGTCAGCTGCGGACCGGCCGCGAACTCGAACCATTTGACTTTCCATCCCAGCGGCTGCAAAGCCTGTTCCAGGTTGCCGCTGCCTTTCAGGATGTTGAGAGTGTTGAATTTCTGGTAACCGATGCGCAGCGTGCGTTCTTCTGCTGCAAAAGCGGGCACTGCAGCAGCTGCCGCGCCGGCAGCCAGCCCCTGCAATACCAGGCGCCTCTTGTATGTCGTCGTCGTCATTTTCTGCTGATTCCTCGATGGATTTGCTGCAAGCGTGCCGTATGCAAACGAACATGCTAGCCGCAGCGCGAGGGAAGGGGAACGAAGTCTTTCGACGATGCTAAATTGGTTTCTGTATAAGCGCTTCCTGCGGCCTTATATCGGCTGGCAGCCGGTCCATGGCGGGTGTGGTAAATTGTTTTCCTTCATCTCAGGAGCACACTCCATGTCCAGTCGCACACTGAATCTCGACGATACTCTTTATGATTACCTGCTGACTCATTCGCTGCGCGAACATCCGGCGCAAACCGCGTTGCGCGCGGCAACCGCCAAACATGCGCGCGGCGGCATGCAGATTTCGCCCGAGCAGGGCCAGTTCATGGCTTTGCTGATACGTTTGATGGGCGCACGCAATACGATCGAGATCGGCGTATTCACGGGTTACAGCTCGTTGGCCGTGGCGCTCGCGCTGCCCGACGACGGCCGTATCCTGGCTTGCGACATCAGCGATGAGTACACCAGCATTGCGCGTCCCTATTGGGAGGCGGCGGGAGTCGCGCACAAGATCGATTTGCAGCTGGCGCCGGCGCTGACGACACTCGACGCCCGCCTGGCCGCCGGCGCCGCAGGGCAGTACGATTTTGCCTTTATCGACGCCGACAAGACCGGCTACGATGCCTACTATGAACGTTGCCTGCGGTTGCTGCGCCCGGGCGGCCTGATTGCCATCGACAATGTATTGTGGGACGGCAGCGTTGCCTCTGTCGCGGAAGACGACGACACAGCTGCCCTGCAGGACCTGAACCGCAAGCTGCACCGCGATGAGCGCATCGACCTGTCCATGCTGCCGGTCGGCGACGGCCTGACGCTGGCGCGCAAGCGCTGACCGTCGGCCCTGTCCCTGTTCTGCAGCGTCAGTTCAAGGCCGGCGCCAGCGTCAATTCACCATCGGACGGCAACGGCTGCAAGCCGATCAAGGTCATCATGAGCGGATAGACGTCAACATTGTCGAATGGCGCCAAGACGATGCCTGCTTTGAATGCCGGCCCCGCTGCGATGAAAATTGCCTGCATCTCGGCGGTCATATTGTCATATCCATGGCCGCCTGCCGGAGTTCGTCCGGCAGAACGCGCGTCGGTTGCAATCTGCCAGCCGATATCAGCCAGGCAGATAAAACCCGGCACCCGCGGATTCCGGCCGTAGTGGAAGCGGGGTGGCATTGCCTCTTTGCGCCAGCACTGCATATGCTCCTGCGGCTTCAGCAGTGCGGCAGCTAACACGCTGTCCTGTCCCGGTTTTGCTTCAAGTCCGGCGTAAGTGCCGCTCGTCACTGCCCGATAGCTGCCGGCCGGCGCTATCTGGTCCAGCCGGATGACCCGCTGCTTGCTCATGGCGGCCATGCCGTGGTCGGATACGATCACGATATTGGCTTTGATGCTGCGCGCCTGGAGTCCGGCTACCAGCCTGCCTATCGCTTCATCGATGTGCGCCGCAGCCTGTGTGGTTTGCGCTGCATCCGGGCCGTATTCGTGCCCGGCGTGATCGACATCCTCAAAATACAGCGTAAGGAAAACCGGGCGCGATGCAACCGGCTTATCCAGCCAGCCTAGCAAGGTGTCGACGCGCTGGCTCGCAGGCAATTTGCTGTCGTAGCTGCGCCATTCGCTCGGACGAACGCCATGGATGGCGGCCTCGGAACCCGGCCAGAACATGGTCGCGGTGCGTATGCCGCGTTGCTCCGCGGTGGTCCATATCGGTTCTGCTTCGTCCCACCAGCGGCGGTCATTGGTCGCCTTCCGGTTGCCCAGACTGAAACGGACGCCGGGAATCCTGTTGTCCTCCATGGTGTTGCCGACGATGCCATGGCGGTCCGGCCTTAGTCCCGTCACCAGCGTGTAGTGATTGGGAAAGGTTATCGACGGAAATGACGGCCGCATGGCCTCGGCTCTGGCGCCTTGCGCCGCAAGGGCGTTGAGGTTCGGCGTGACCCCGCGGTTCAGGTAATCCGGCTTGAAACCATCAATCGATACCAGGATGAGCGGCGGTTTTCCGGTTTGCGCCGGCAGTTGCGGTCTGGCTGGCGCGCATCCGGCGATGGCTGCTGCCAGCAATAAGCAAAACAGGCTGCGTAGAGCCGAATAGGGAGGCAGGTTTTTCACAATATTTTTCTGAGGACAAGAGATGGCGGCATGGTCAGGACGAGAGCTTGCCAATGCTGCGGAAACGGGGACCCATGCTTTGCTCTGGTCGCTTCGTCAAACGGATGGCTTGCAATTGAAGATACATGCGATTTATTACGACCTAATGAATTGTTGCGCGAGCAAGGGTGGGCATGTACGGAAAACCCGGCCAGCCCGGTGTCGGCAAGTGAATTGAAATGTTCTCTCCGGAAATATTGGGGGCGGGCTCGGCATGCATTCGATACGTCAATTTAGTGGCATTGGAGAGACAAATAATTGGAATAAGGAAATGAATATGTGAACAAATGTTACACGTAGTCAAAGATTGTTAAGTTGAGAAAAATAGAACATTAGATGGTGATAAATTTCGCTCGTCCTGCATTCCTGTTGCAAGCACCAGCCGCAGTCTTGCCCTTGCCCAGCCCAGTTTTCCTGTGTGACTGATCTGAGCGAAATCCCCGAACCGCATCCATCTTTGTATAGAGCCAACCATGAATAAAGTTTATCGCACCGTCTACAACGAAGCGCTAGGTATCTGGGTAGCCGTATCGGAGAATACGAAGGCTCGCGGCAAGCGCAGCAGCAAAAAAATGGCTGCCGTGGTTGCCGCGCTTGCCATGGGAGAACTGCTGTTGCCGGGTGCGGCTTTTGCGGGCGGAGGCATTTATGTCAACGATAATAACGACACCGCCTGCAGCCAGGTTGCGGATGGCGGGACCACCCAGATTGTCAATGCGAACTGCGGCACCAGCAATGTAACGACCCAGACCAACCGCGTCATCTTCTACCAGACGAGCACGGGCGCTACGGCTTCCGACCCGGTAAACATTTCCGTTGGCGGGAAAATCAACGTCAATAGCACAGGATCTGTCGTTAACGGGCTAGACCTGAATGGCCAGAAAATTACCGGGGTGGCGGCCGGTGTCGCCAATACGGACGCTGCCAATGTCAGCCAGCTGAATTCCTTGTCGACCTCGACTTCGACTGGCCTGAGCACCACCAACAGCAATGTGTCGTCGCTGTCGACATCCGCTTCGACCGGCCTCAGCACGTCACGGGCAGCGGAAGCCTCCTTGTCTACGGGATTGAGCAGCACCAGCAGCAATGTGTCGTCGCTGTCGACCTCAACGTCAACAGGTCTGAGCACAACAAATAGCAACGTGAGTTCGTTGTCGACCTCGACTTCGACTGGTATCGCATCGCTGTCCACGTCGACTTCGACGGGATTGAGCACAACGAACAGTAATGTGTCGTCGCTGTCGACTTCAACGTCGACAGGTTTGAGCAGCACTAACAGCAATGTGACTTCGTTATCGACGTCGACTTCGACTGGTATCGCATCGCTGTCTACATCGACATCAACTGGTTTGAGCACAACGAACAGTAACGTTTCGTCGCTGTCGACCTCAACGTCGACAGGTCTGAGCACCACTAATAGCAACGTGACTTCGTTGTCGACGTCAACTTCGACCGGTATTGCATCGCTGT
>NZ_JAQGLV010000347.1 GCF_028292705.1 Collimonas fungivorans
CCTTGGCGCGCAACTTGCGCACCAGGTCGAGCCCGTCGCCGTCCGGCAAGCCGCGGTCGATCACCAGCGCCGCATACGGAATGCGGGCAAAGCCGTCGGCCGCATGGTCGATGCGGCCGTAGACGTCGACCTCGATGCCGACCGCCGCCATGGCCTGGCGAATCAACTGCGCCATTCGCTCGTGATCTTCCAACAGGCCGATTCGGTTCATGGTGCGTATCTAGAATTTATAAAGGTAGCCTACCCGCACGGTTACCGCCGACGACTTGTCGACCAGCGGGCTGTCCTTGATGCCGGTGCCGCGCTGCAGGTCGCCGACGTCAAGTATGATCATTTGATTACGCGTCAGCGGATAGTCCGCGCGCACGCCGAACTCGATGTTGGTCGTCGATTTGCCAGTATAAGCTGCGCGGTCGGCGGTGACTTCGTTTGCTTTGACGCCGTAGTAATAATTGACATACTTGCTATCCATCCAGGTCGTGCTCAAGTGCGGCGTCAGCTGGAATCCTGCCATCGCAAACGAATGTTCGACGCCCAGTTTCACCGTGTTGCCCTTGGTGCTGCCGGCGGTCAGCCATTCCAGCGACAACTTCGCATAGGGATTGTCCCAGGTGCCAGCCACCCCGCCCCATGCACTGCCCTTGCGTTCGTCCATGCCCCGCAATGCATCCGAATCGCTGCTCTTGTAGCCGTCGTTCAATGCATATTTGGCGCGCAATGTGAAACTGAACTGGTCGACCGTCCCCAGTTTGAAGTCCAGCGTATTGCCGAAGAAGTGGATCCAGCGGTTTTCATACAATACCAGCGGCAGGACAGAGACGTGATTGCTGACGCCGCGATAAGGCCGGCTTTCAGAACCGAGGCCTATGCCCAGCCCCCATTGGGAAGCGTCGGCAGAATGCGGCTCCTCCGCCAGGATCGGATCAGCATGGCTCAGACTCGCGGCGGCGCTAAGGGCAGTGCCGATTATCGCTGCGAGGGCTAGCCGGCTGGAAAGCTTAAAATAGTGCATGTTGACTCCACAAAGTGATTGAACGAACTGCTACTGACAAGCATGTTCGGCCATAAGCTCTTACCACTTACTTACTGGAGTCTTTAAAACCGGAATATTTAGCGGCACGTTCCTTGCGCAGCAGGCGCACGCTGTGCAGCGCGGTCAGCAGCACCGCGCACCAGATGGGAATGTAGGTCGCCAGCTGTCCCGGCGCCATGGATTCGCCGAGGAAGACGATGGCGACGCCGACCAGCAATACCGGCTCGACGTAACCAAGGATGCCGAACAAGGCCATCGGCAGCAGCCGGCTGGCGCCCAAGTAAGCGCCGAGCGCCACCGTGCTCAGCAAACCCAGCCCCGGCAGCAGGAATAGCCACATGTCGGGCCGGTGCGCGACCACCGGCCAGGAATCGCGCGCATACAGCATGACGACAGCAACCGGCAGCAGCAGCGCCATCTCCAGCGCGAACGCCACCACCGGATCGGCGTTGATCTTGCGGCGCAGGACAAAATAAGGCGGGTAACCGAGCGCCACCACCAGGGTCGGCCAGGCGAAGCTGCGCGTGAGCCACAGTTCGTGCAGCACGCCGACCACGGCGCAGGCGACCGCCAGCCACTGGAACACATCCAGCCGTTCGTGATAATAGAAGCGGCCGACCAGCACCATCGTCAAGGGCAGCAGGAAATATCCCAGCGAGACTTCCAGCGCGCGCCCATGCAAGGGCGCCCACAGGAAAATCCAGAGCTGGACGCCAAGCAGCGCTACTACCACCACCAGCGCGACGCAGGTCAAGGGTTCACGCGCCAGGCGGCGCAGCAAGGCGCGCGCCTGCGGCAGGCGCTGGCGCAAGACCAGCAGCGCCAGTGCGCCGGGCAAGGTCCACACCACGCGCCAGGCGAAGATGTCAAGGCCGTCGAGCGGCGCCAGCAACCTGGTATAGCCGGACAACAAGGCGAACAGCATCGAAGCGCCGACCGACAAGCTGATGCCGCGCCCTATGTCATGTTGATTCATTGTGCCGGCCGCACCTCGGCAAACATCACGCCAGGGCTTCTTTGGCAGCTTGTTCCGGCGTCAGGCCGTCATAAAACTGGTCGGTAAACCATTCCACCTGCTCTTCGATATGTTCTTGCGCCTGTTCCAGGGTCGCGCCGCCGGCCACCAGGAAACCTTCGACTTCAATGCACCAGTTGATCAGCGCCAGTGTTTCCGGGTCCAGCTCTTCATTCTTCTTTGCCATCATTTTTTCCTGTATAAACGTCATTTCATGGCTGTTTAGCAATACATCCGAGGCATGAGCCCGGGCCGCCAACCTGCGCCGCCGGTATTCTACCTGCCTCCGCACCAATCGGGACAAGAGTGCCGAACGGGCGCTCATGATGCGGCATGGCTCCAGGTACCCTGGATCCGGATCTCGCTCTTCACCGAGCGCGCCAGGAAACACTCTTCGTGCGCCTTGTGGTGCAGTTGCCGGAGCGCGTCGTCGTCGGGAATCCTGGCGCCGGAAAAGGCCACGGCCGGCGCCAGCTCGACTAGCGCTATCCAGCTTTTGCCATCCTCCGCGCGCTGCATGTGGCCGGTGGCGTGGTCGACATAATGGTCGACCAGGTAACCGGCGCCGCGCGCGATATCGAGGAACCACAGCATGTGGCAGCTGGACAAGGAGGCCACGAAAGCTTCTTCCGGATCGACATTGGCGGGGTTCGACAAAGGCACCCTGACCACGTGCGGCGAACTGGACGCCGGCACTACCGCGCCGCCGTCGAATTGCCACTGGTGGGCGCGGCTGTAACGGTTATCGGCGAATGCCGCATCCTCTCGTTTCCATTCGATAGTGGCGACATGGCTGGACATGGCATCTCCTTAGGTTTGCGCTGGCGGTTTTCTGCGCCGCCGATGATACAGAAAATTCGGCTACCCCGTGAACGGTTCGGGAAACGGCAGGCTGAGCTGTCCCTCGGCACGCATCTCGAACACATTCAAAGTCATCGCCACCAACGTGTAATAACCGAGCAAAGCCACCAGGTTGACTACCACCTGCAAACCGAAACGGCTGCATGCCTGCCGGTAGACGGCATCGGATACGCGCTTGCCCTGATACAGCTCGCTGGCGAAACGCCACACCAGCCGGTCATCCTCATCGGTAAATTCCGGCGCGGCGCCGCTACGTATCTGCTCCGCGACCTGCGGCGGCAAACCTGCTTCCAGCGCGATCGGCAGATGGATATGCCATTCGGCCTGCGATTGCCAGCAGGCAGCCGTGGTCAGGATCGCCAGTTCCGACAGGCGCAGCGGCAGGCCGGTCTGGTAACGGCAGTAAGCGCCCAGGCGCTGCGCCAGCTCTCCCAGCTGCGGACTGTGGATCCAGGCCACGAAGGGGCCGTTGAGATTTTTCCTTGGTCCGGCCAGGATGGCGTCCAGCATGGCTTTCTGCTCGGCGCTGGCCTGCTCCGGGTTGAATGCGGGTAAACGAGATGGCTTGTTCATTCGATTCTTTCCTTGTTCTGCATGGTTCAGCCGGTGATGACACGGTCGGTGGCGGCATCTATCGCCGGCGCCGCCAACCGCGACCGGCAAGCTGTACCGGGGATTCCGATGAAATACCTGCGTCATTTACCACATCCTTGGACAGATCAGTGACGTCCGGGATAGCAGCAAAATAATCAGTGCACATTACCGGCGTCAGTCGTCGTCGCGCTTCCTGAAAGCCAGCCAGCCGGCAACCGCGGTGAAGGTGGCGACGATGCCGGCGATGATCCAGAATCCTTGCGGGTCCTGCCCAAGCGGAATGCCGCCCACATTCATGCCCAGCAGGCCGGCGATGATATTGATCGGCAATGCCAGCACCGTGACGATGGTCAGCACGAACAGGCTGCGGTTATTGCCCTCATTGACACGCGCGGCGATTTCTTCCTGCAGCAGCTTGATGCGTTCCTGCAGCGTGGCGATTTCGTGCAGCACCATCGAAAATTCTTCCGTGGCATGCCGCAATTCCTGCGAATCGATCTCGGCCACCCAGTTCGGCGGCCGCTGCAGCAAGCGGAACAAGGCCGCCGGTTCTGGCGCCAGCAGGCGCTGCAGGCGCACCAGCACGCGCCTCAGCTCGCCCAGGTTGGCGCGTTTCTGGCTCTGCTTGCCGGCCAGCAGGTTGTCTTCTATGCCGTCGACCCGCTGGATGGCGTCGCGCACGATCTTCGACAGCACGTCGGCCTGGTCGCGCAGCAAATGGGTCAGCAGCTCGACTGAAGAACGGATCGGTTCGCCGCTCTTTACTGCATTGCGCAGCCGGTCGACCGCCTTCAGCGGCTTGAGCCGCGCGCTGATCACGACCTGCTGGTCGACGTTCAGGAAAAGCGTGGAAATATCCGACGGATCGAATGAAAAATCGTGCAGCACGTCGTTAACCACTGCGATCAGCATATTGTCGACCAGTTCGATACGGGTCGAGCGCTGTCCTTCGTGCAGGGTCTCGTAGAACTCATCGCCGAGCTCGGCGTGTTTCCTCAGCCACTTCTCGCTGGCGGTGTTGGCCAGGTTGAAGTGCAGCCAGATGAACTGGCCCGGATGCTGGCCGCGCGCAGCCAGCCATTCCTCCGCCTGCTTCGATTCAATGGCCTGCCCTTGCGTGTCCTTGTCGAATAAATAACCGCATACCAGGCCGGTCTGATCCGAGCCGTAAGGCAGTGTCACTGTCTGCATCGCTTCTCCCGTCAACCCAAACGCACAGTTTAGCGCAGGCTATCGGCGGCTCGCAGGCATTCTAATAAATTCCGGGAACCAGCCGCGATGTACGCGAGCGGTAAGCATCATAATCGGCGCCGAACTGGCTGTGCAGCAGCGCCTCTTCGGCGCGCATGCGGGCCAGCAGCGGCGGTATCATGAGCAGCGTGAGCAGCACGCCAAGGCCGGAACGGAATACCAGGGACCAGCCCAGCGAATTTACCAGCAAGCCCAGGTAACTGGGATGGCGGATGGCGCCATAGATGCCGTCGGTGACCAGCTCATGCCCCCGCTGGATCGCCACCAGGCCGCTGAAACGGCGGCCCAGGATGAAGACCGGCCCCAGCCTCAGCGCGCCGCCGACGATGAACAGGACAACGCCGGCCCAGCGCAGCGCATCGCCGCCGAATGTCCAGAAGCCGATGCGGTCGGCATAGGCCGGCAGGTAGGCTTGCAGCAGCCCTATCAGTCCGATGGCGGGAATGATCCAGCGGTTGCCGCGGTCCTCGCGTTCGCCGGGGCTCAGGTTGCCGCTGGTGAACAGCGCCGCGCCGGCCATGACGATGAATGCGGCGGCGGTGACGGACAGGGCCGGCTGGGAGAAAAAGGCGGAAAACCCGCCCTTGCCGAGAATCGCGAGCCCGAGATAGGCAAGGCTCACAACGATGGTAAAGATCGCCAGTCTGGGTGTGAGCTGCATGCGCGTCTCCCTGGGATGAACTCTCTTCATTATATTCGCGCACGGCCTTGCCCGATTCGGCCGTCTGAACGATGTAAATTTTGAATGTTTTTATTGTATGAAAAAACCAACAAATTCGACTTGGCGCGTAGTTTTAATTTCACAATCATTAACAAACCATTGCTTTTTTTGAAAATTAAATTAACATACGGTCAATTGATAAAAGATTAATTTAAATCAATCTGCAGCGAAAAGAAACCCCAGCTCCCCCTGACTACGACAGTGTTGCAATACGGAATATTGGAAGGCAAACATAGTGAGAACCAAGGATCTTAGTACGGTACAAACGATTTTCTGTTTCATCGCTCTCTCCCCTGGCATCTGGTATTTTTTCTGCGACGGCATCGAGGTGCTGGCAAGGCAGAACATGCGCGCCATCGACAGGAATGTGGCATTCCAGACTGTTGCCCAATATCACATAGCCAAGCGCAGCGGACTGACAAGGGTCGCCTGCGCCCAGGCAGGAGCAGCATCAACCTCGTTTCTGCGCGCAAACGATGAAAAAGACTATGCCGAGTGGAAAAACACCGAGAGATCGGACTGCAAGATCGCCGGCATAGAAATGGCGTCCAATTAGGATGGAAACCGGGATCCACGGTTTCCATGTTTCGGCCATGAACCTTCCCATCGCCTATGTTAGCGGTAACAAATTTTGTCAGCCTTTTTTCCGGTTATTCATTTCCCGACAAATTTGGTCCCAACCTGGTTGGCACCTGCCTGGAAAGTAGCGCCGCGGCCAATAGTATCAATCAGGGGATAGTTTTCCCTGCACCAGAAATGCTGCCGGCGCCTCCGGTGTAGAAATCAGACCGTTTAAACCCGCGCGTTCTACTGCAGAAAGCATTGCCTGGTAACCTTCCGCGCTGTCGCGGTAGAGCAGCACGACGGAAAATTCCTTGTCCGCCGGATGGTCAGGCGCCCGCACCTCAGCCGCGCCGCCCATCGACCGAAGGCGTGCGGCGATATCCGCGGCACGCCGTTCGGAAGCGAATATGGCGCCGACATGCTGAAGCTGCGCAGCCTGGGTTACCGGCGCTTGCGGCTCCGTCTTTATCGGCTGGGCATTGTCGGCCGACGCCGCCTCGGCGGTCGTCACCTGATAAGTATTGTCGCGGCCAGGTAGCAACACCAGGCCGCGTTCCTGCAACGATTTTTCGAAAAGAGAAAAAAACTGGCCGGAGTTCACCGGATCCGACGAAGCAAGGCTGATGGTTCCCTGCGCCTCGTGGGCCAGGCGGATTGTCTTTCCCGAATACTGGCTGGCTAGGCGCACCGCATCGGGCAAGCCGATATCGCGCCAGATCACATACATCAGGTCGTCGCCAAAAACTGCCGTCGCATGTGAAAACAAGAGGACAACTAACAGATATGCCGTGTATTTTTTCAATATTGATATCTGCAACATATTCTCGAACTAATTCCATGGCGCCCAGCTGCCACAGCCGGAGCGCCATCAATCTATCCAGCGCCTGGCGGCACTCGCAACTTCACATCAGCGCGGCGATCTGCGTGGCGCTCAAAGCGCCGCGATAGATGCGGAATTCGTCTATCAGGCCGTTGAAGTACGGATCACTATCGAACTGCGACCTGCCGATCCAGTTCTGGCTGCCGCTGCCGAGGCGGAACGGCGCCAGGAACATCGCGGAATTACTGCCCACCGGGTTGCCGTCCAGGTACAAGGTGCCGACTTTACCCGACAGTGTCACCGCAACATGGACCCATTGCCCGACCGTCAAGGCCGTGCTGCTGTCGATTCCTTGCTCGCCGCTGCCGCCGTTGACCGTCATCGCGAAACGCGGAAAGCCGTTGCCGTTGCGCGCCGTCAGCATCATGTACTTGCCGGTGCCGGAACCGAAATCGAAGATGCGCGCCCATTTGCCATTTCCATTCCAGAACACCCAGGCGGCGACCGTGACATCGCCGACATCGCTCATCATTCCGGCCGGCAGGCTGAGATAGCCGTTGCTGCCGTTCAGCGATACCGCACCGCCCTTCTTGCCGCTGGCCCAGCTTGCGCCGCCGGTCAACGTTGCGGGATGTCCCTTGCCGCTGGCATCGGCGGCTGTGGCGCCGCTGCCGTCATCCAACGCCAGGTAAGCCAGCAACTGCACCGCCGTAATCGCGCTCGCCTCGTTCGACGCCGCGCTGGTGCCGGACGGTGTCTGCGCGGTGACGACATAATAATAGGTGCCTGGAGCAAGCCCGCTATCGGTATACGTCAGCAGATCGCTGATGCCGGTCGCCACGGTTGTATACGAGCCACCGGCAACCGTACCGCGCTGGACACTGTAACTGCTTGCATACGCGCTACCCCACCACGACAGCATCACCTGTCCCTGGCTCGCAATCGCGGTCAGGCCGCTCGGCGCCATGCCGCTTGCAATCGGATCGCGGGTGCAGGTCAGCGTGCCATAACCCAGTTGATCGTAGCCGCCGCTGTTAGGTCCGTAATTGCCGCCGCCGCCCTCCGGCTTAAGCTCGCTCCGGCCTGTGAATTTCTGGCAATAAGGCGCAGCCAATCCCTTGCGGTTGACGTAATGGTTATAGACCAGCACCCATCCAGGCCGCGCCAAGCCTTGGCTGCCGGTCGCAAAAGCAGTCTGGTTGACACGATCGACATTATTGTAAGTGACATAGGGCACCGTATAAAACGTACTGCCCGACTCGATCAGATTGGCCTTGGCGACGTATTCGGCGCCGGCAAGGAAACGGTTATTGTCATAACCGTACAGGTCGACACCCTGGTTCCAGGCCATTTCGCAGATCGGCCCCATCAAGGCGATGCCCAGCGTGTTGTGTCCCTGGTCGCGGCCGGTTTCCTGCCATTGCCCCAGGTAGCCGGGATGCACGTAATAGACGGCTTGCGAGACGGCGCCGTTGCCTATGCCGTTCTTGAAATATTCGACTGCCTCGTTGAACATCGCACGGTCGTCGCACAACACGCCAATAGCCATGATCGAAGCCATATTGCACAAATCCCAGTTGGCCCAGTAATGGGTCGCTTCGGTACCGTTGTGGCGGATCAGGAAATCATGGTTGATGCGATAAAAGACGGTCCGCATCATGTTCTGGAAACTGGCAAGATCGGCAGCGGCCCAGCCGCTGTAGGAGCGCATGATTTCGGCCGCATTGGCGAATTCGTAGCCGTACAGGCCGGCGGCCAGGGCGGCATTCGTATCGCCGCCTATTACGGTCAGCTTCGACCAGTCGTTCAGGATGGTCACTGCTTTTTTTGCATAGAGCTCATCGCCGGAAATTTTCCAGCGCAGTGCGCAAGCATAGGCGGCAGCAACGTCGTTATAGAGAAGCGAATAGTTCTGGCCATGCACGCCGTCGTTGCCGCGATAGACCTCGGTTTGCGGGTTCGGCTTGTAGTTCAGGCTGGCATGGCCGTTAGCGATCAGGATATTCCAGCCGTCGATCCACGGCGCCGCCTTCGCATTCACCTTTTGGCTCATGCGGTCAAAGTCGGCCTGGGTATGCAGCAGGCCCGGATGGACAAATGCCGTGCTCGCCGGCGTCGCGGGGGTTTCGGGGGTGGTTTCCGGCGTTGTGCTGGCGACCGGTGTCGTGCCGGCGGTTGCAGGGATGCTTGGCGCCGCGGCCGGCGCGGGTGTGGCTGGCGTAGCGCCTGTACCGGCAACGCTTGTGTCGGGCGGCATATCGCCGCCGCTGCCGCATCCCGCCAGCAGCAGGATTCCCAGGCTGGAAATAAAATGACGGCGCGATATACCTTCGACGTATTGTTCGAGACCGGTTTCTTTACTTGCATCGGGCAGCGCCTGCGGCAATTCTCCCCTGCCGGAGACCATTGGCTTACTCACGTTTTTACTTTTCAACGATATATCCTTTCTGCTGCATGAAACCACTTGAGAAGTGGGTGCCATTAATTGTCATGGCCTTGTTTGATATCGCAGCGATATCTGTTGCAAATCCGTATAACGCAAATAATGTGCCAACGGAAATGCTCAATGGCAGCTGCGAGCCGATGACGGCGCTTGTAAAATCACGGTTCGGCTGATTCTAAAAAGGAGATGCGGAAGAGGGAAACGGAACGAAGGCCTGGCTGCAATCGACCGGCTGCCGGGAATTTTCCTGCACCGTGGCCACCGTCACGTTATTTGACGCAGAAGGTGCGATCGTGAAGTTGACCCGACCCGGACCGATAGTAAACTGGGTGTTCGACGGCGGCGTCGGACCGCCGTTGTGCCGTGTATTCGACAGCGTCGGCGCAGAATCGAAGATGACGTTGTCGAGCGAGATCTTCAACATGTTGGTAATACCGTTGAGATCGTAGCCATTGAACGTAAGCACGCCGCCGCCATATCTTGCGCTGCCGGTGTCATGAAAACCGCTGATCGTAATATCGTGGAAATCCGGTATCAAAGTATGGTTTCCGGAACTGTAGTAAGGATCGAATATCATCGGCTCCTTGACGTTGCGCACGCAAATTTGCTGGTAGCGGATGTCCTTCACCTCGCCGCCGCGCCCATCGTCCGACTTGATCCGTATGCCCACGCTGTTTGGCGAATCGTGGCCATCGATAGTCAGATCCCGGATTTCGACGCCGTTCACCCCGGCGTCGGTTTCGCTGCCGATCGACATGCCGTGGCCATAATAGAAGTGATTGTGGACGATGCGATGGGCGCTGGACGGAGAGGCCGTGCTGCCATGCGCCTTGATGGCGATGTTGTCGTCGCCGCCGCTGAAATAAGAATAGGCAATCAATACATTGCTCGCCTGGGCGGGATCGATGCCATCGGTGTTTTTAGTGGTATCCGGCGTAAAACAACTGCTCGGCGAGGCGGCTGGCGTAGCCGGGTCCGGACTGGTTCCGGCGGTGCAGACATAACCCTGCTTGCTGTAAGCCAGAGTCGGCGTCAGCAGCTTCACACCCCAGGCGGTAAAGCCGTTTACATCGCTGGGGACCACATGGAATGCCGGCGCATTCTGCAGTGCAATGCGATATAGCGTAAAGTCGCTGCCGCCAAAAAGCTGGATCAGGCGGGGATTATTCTGGTTCTTGCCCGTCGATTTGTTCAGCATGGCGACATCCCACCAGGTCATTTTCCCGGCATTGGCACCAGATGTCAGGACGCTGCCGCCGCGGCCGTCTATGGCGCCGTCGCCTACCACGCCGCTGTTTTGCGTGTTGCGGCCGGTGATCAGCGCATTGCAGGAATTGCCGCTGCCTGCGGCGTCGCCGCAATTGCCGTCACCCTTGTCAAAATCGGCCGGACTGCGCGATGCGAATAAAGTCACTCCCTGATCCACCCAGAGGGTCACGCCGCTGGCCAGTGTTAATGGTCCCGAAAGAAAAGCATTCTGTCCGTCGCTGCCGATTACCAGCCTGACGGCCTGTCCGGCTGCACAACTGGTGATGGCCTTCTGGATCCTGGCCGTATCCGGATTGGAATTGGCCCCGCCGGCGTCCACCGACGCGGGCAGCAGGCCTGCTGTTTGCTTAAGATTCGCAACCAAGGTAGTGCACGCAATTTTGGGAAGCTGCGGTTCCGCTGGAAGAGCGGCATCCACAGCGGAAGAGCTGTTACTCGGCGTGGTTGATGTGCCGGCGGTACCTGTTGAAGTACTGCCTGCGCCGGTTGAGGTGGTGCCCGTAGCAATTGACGTGGTGCTTGTGCCAGCCGTCGTGGTACTGCCTGAACCGGCACTGTCCCCGCTGGCATCTCCGCCGCCGCACGCGCTCAAGGTTATGCCACAGAAGATAGCCACACATAACAGCTTCATGAAACCGGGCATCGTGTTTTCCAAAAAAAAAGCAATGGAGCGAACAATCTTTTCGATTCGGTAAAAAGATTGCGATATGTGGCCGACATGTCGCAGGCTCTCGTCAAGAAGGCATGAATTCCCTCGTTGACCGGTCCCTGCGACTTCTCGCGGAGATCAGGTAGTTGCAAAGCCATTCGTAGTGCGCTTGTATCTCGCCAAGCAAATTGGCATATTGAGTTTCAATCTCGCCCAGCAACTGGCTGGCCCTCTCTCGCACAGAATCTTCCATATCCTCATGGTTTTCCAGGGCATCAAAAATGGCGTCGGCAAGACTGTCGTAAAAATGCAATTGATGCTGATTGCCGGAAATGCTTTCCCACTCCTCGCGAAAAATCGCGTCAAAAGTCAAGCTCTCTACAAATCGCGCTGCGCTGGTCGTTTCGTCCAGATTGAAAGAACGCAGGATTTGTGCCAGCAACAGTGCATCGTCATCTGAAATTTTCTCTGTCACGTCGGCTGCTCCATCATTCGATATCCGGCGATTAGTGTGGGCACCCATGATGAGCAATGCAAAAGAAAATTCCAATCAGGCAATCCTGAATTTCGGGTAAGAATTTCCTTCAGAAAAATAACGTCATCCAACGCCACATTTTCGAAAAAAATCTCAGTAGAAACAATTGCCAGCCGCATCCATCTCAGCGGCTGTTCGCCCTCACGGCTTGCGTAGGGAATTTCCGACAAGACGCTTCGCGGATCCCGCGCAAATATCAAGATCCCCTGATACCGCAATTCCTGCGCATCGCTTATTGTTGCCGCAAGTCGATCGATCAAAAAAAGATGCCCTGCACGGCGCCATTCATCCAGCAAGCCGGAATTCAACTATCCGGTGCATCTTCAAGGGAAAAACCATGCCGCATCTGTCATTCAGAAATATTCGTGGGCTCGTGTCGATTTACGACAATCCACCTGGATTCCATGATGCGTAAGACAACTTTCATTTCTGTCAGATATCTCGCTGAAAAAGAACTTCTGCGATATGAACTCCTGATGCAGATAGCCGATGAAAAGACCGTATTCCGCTGGATCTCGTCCGATCTTAGATTTGCCTCGGTAGCGCTGCTGGATCCTTCCGTCTTCAATTCCCAAGAGGCGATCCCGGCCAATTGCATTTGCATCTGGATTTCCGGATCTTCAGATCACACACCATGCAAAAGCGACATGACCTTGCCGGCCAATTTCCGCCTGCCGGACCTGATCAATGTGCTGGACCGGGCCGCCTTGCGAATACTGGACATGAAGACTAGCCATGTCAGTCTCGGTGAAGCCTCCGATCCCTTCTTCCAAAAAACCTACCGGATCTCAAAATGGATCCATCTGGAGCACGATTTTTCGGCTATCCGGTTTCAGAAAATCCTCGCAATCATGACCATGCAATCCATCAACTGGCATTGGCTCCTTGCATACGGCGGCTTGACAGAACGGGATGCGGCTTTGTTTCTTGACGAATTAAGAAAGAAAAATGTACTGATAGAAAGAATAAAATTGCCTGCCGCTCACGAAACTTTGCAAGAGATATACTCCGATCCAAAGGAAAGCGGCGTCGGATTGTTCGTAAAGAAAATCAATCAATGGCTGGGCAGGAGCCGTTCGCAAGAATTGGAGAGAACCCGATAGTGTGCATACTCAGAATCGTCCTGCTGGGACCGATGGGCATAGGGAAAACGACCGCGATCCGCTCTTTGTGCGGTGACATGATGGTCGACTGCGATGTCCCTAACATGGATCCCGTCTCTTCAGAAAAAACCAGTACAACCGTGGGGGCCGACTTCGGGGTTGTCGACCTGGATGGCGGCGAACAGCTGCATATCTATGGCAGCCCGGGACAGGACCGCTTCGATTTCGTGCGCGGCTGGCTGCTATCCATGGCAATCGGCGTCGTCGTCATGATCGACGCCAACGAAGCAGGCGCCGTCGACATGGCGGAACAGTATCTTCGCACTGTCCATGCCGTTTCCGAAACCATGCCATGCATGCTGCTGCTGGCGCGCCCGATCAGCCCCGAGGCAAGTAACCGGTTTGCATCGAAACTGACAAGCGCGCTCGGCATCGCTGTACCCATGATCGCCGTGGACGTACGTGAAAAATCACAGATGCTCGACGCACTGGATATATTTTCCTCGCTGCTGATAACAATATGAATCCACACAAAGCTAATCTCGCTTCTGCATCACTGGCAGCCCATCATGTATTCAATCAGATCGGCTTGTCCCAGAACGGCATATCCACGGTTGTCATGACCACACTTGACGGGCAAGAAATCGCTATCTACGACCCGGGACAGAAATTCAATGCCATTCGCCTATCGGCAATGACCAGTTCGCTGATTGCAATCGCGCGTTCAGTCGGCAAAGAGGTGGACTTCGATGGATGCGATCGCCTGATGCTGGAAACCCCGACAGGAAAAATAATTTTTCGGCCGATTGGCAATAAATATCCCTATCTGCTGTGTGTGGTGGTCAACCGCGACGCCATCCTGGGGCACACGATATGGACGGTCGACAAGATCATCAGCAATTTCATCCAGCAGATAACCCTGGATCGCTGATTCAGTTTCACACATCATCGAAGTTGGTCGGCCGACGATGATGTTTCTGTTCCATTCAACGCCACTATCTATATAAGCAGGGGAAAAATATGAGCAACATGAATGTCATCGTTGACACATTACTGAAAATCGATGGTGCGCTGGCAGCAGCAGTCGTCGATAGCAATAGCGGAATGATCCTGGGATCCGGCGGTTCCGGCGTCGATCTCGAGCTGGCGGCAGCCGGCAATACAGAGGTGGTGCGCGCCAAGATGAAAACCATGAAAAGCCTCGGCTTGAATGACAATATCGAAGATATCCTGATTACCCTCGGCAAGCAGTACCATATACTCCGGCCGATAGACAAGCACGATGGCCTGTTCATCTATGTAGTCCTCGACAAGAGTAAATCCAACCTGGCGCTGGCCCGCCGCAAGGTGCTGGACGCGGAGCAAGCGCTGGTGATGTAATCCTGCCTGACCGGCGCACCTGCCGCCGAATCCGAGGCGGCCGCATCGCACTTCGCTGGCGGAACGTAACAACAACGTTCCGCCAGCGGCTCTCAGTCTCCGATTTTATCGGTAGGATAAAGAATCGAATCGCGCAATAAGTATCCCATCGGCATGTCCATGCTCTTGCCTCTTGGCGGAACCGGATTCATGAACCATTTGCTGTAGATCTTTCGGAAATCGCCATTGTTTTCCATATTCGCCATCTCCCGGTCAACCGATGCCTTGAATTCCGCATCGTCTTTGGTCAGCATGATGGCATACGGCTCCACCGACATTGCATCGCCGACGATCGCAAATTCTTCCGGGTGTTTCATGTTCGCGCGAAAGCCGTACAGGATAACGTCGTCCATCACGAATGCAGCGGCCTGCCCCTTTTCCAGCATGCTGAACGACTCGGCGTGATCGTTTCCTTCAACCAGGTTCAGGGCTAACGCTCGCACCTTGTTTCTGTCGTTTAGTAACTTGACAGTAGTGGTTCCCTTGGTTGTCACAACGTCTTTTCCGCGCAAATTTACCCAGTTCTTGATGCCCGAATCTGTGCGCACCGCCATCCGCACGCCAGCGAAAAAATGCGGGACGGTAAACGCTACCTGCTTGCGGCGCTCGGCGTTATTGGTGGTGGTGCCGCATTCCAGGTCGGCCTGACCGCTTGTGATGGCGTTTATGCGGGTGGAAGGCGTCACAGCCAGATAGGTTACTTTCAACTGCGGCAGTTTCAATTCCCGCCGGATGCCCTCGATAATTTTCGAACACAGGTCGACTGTAAAGCCGATCGGTTTCTTGTCTTCATCAAGGTACGAGAACGGCGCCGTGGTTTCCCTATAGGCGACCGTGATCGCCTGGGTATCCCGGATTTTGGCCAAGGTGGCGCCGGCAATCGCCTTCGGCGAAAACAGCATGGAACTTAGCAACATCGTTCCAAAAAGAGAACATCCCACCCGCAGAAAAACATCAGTGTGCATTGAATCGCCTCGTTGAAAAAAGAAGGATGCGAAGTCCTGGAAAACGCATTTGGCAGCTATTGCGCCGCACTCAGGATAAGCACAGTCTGACTAGGGGTATATCGGGAGATCCTGATCTTGATGTAGGGATAAAACTTCGAGACAAGCACATTCCGGAAGCCGGCGCCTAGGCTGGATCGCAGCGCCTGCCAGCTTATTGCTAAGAAAACTTCCTGGTCCTGTCGAGGGCCAGGGCGCCGTAGATAAAAAAGGCAACTAGCGCGGCACCACATAAGCCGCTCAATAAAATCAGGTCGGCGCCCCACGTCTCTCTGTCCAGGCGAATCGCAATAAGGACCGACAGTGTCGCCCCCATCACCATCCCCAGGATGCTTCCTACCGCCAAATCGGCCATTCTCAGATGACGGTTGTGCAACCGTATGAATGGCCAAATGTCCTTGAACCTGAACATTTCCATCTTTTACCTCCGCCTATTTTTGTGTTCTTCCGGCAGCGCCTTGCCGTCCTCTCCCCTTATCCGGGCGCGCCATTCAATTCCGGATCGATATGAAATTCCAGGTCCTGATACGAATTCACATCCGCCCCCGCCAGCCTGGCCGGCATAAAAGAGGTACTGCGCAACATCGCCTCGATTCGCTCCAGCGCTTGCAGATCATCGGCAAGCGCTTGCAATTTTTCGACAGCGGTCACCTTGCCGCTGGCGTCGATATACAGACGGACGCGGATCGGCACTCCCGAGGCCGCGACACCTGCCAGCAAATCCGGGTCGGGCGCGCTGTATGGCAAAGCGCCTTTGTCCACTTCCTGCGGTCCGTAATATAGCGGCGGCTGGTATGCCACCTTTGCGAGCGCGACGCCGCCCTGCAGCTGGCCGCCGGATTGCGGTTGGGCAGCACTATCTGCACGCGCCCTTGCAACTAGCGGCGCGCTGCCGGCGGCGGCAGACGCCGCGGCAACGATGCGCACTTCGATGCTTTTTTCCACTCCGGCATCCGCCGCCCCGACTCCCGAAGCGGCTGTCTGATGGCGCCACAGCATCAGCACCAGGACGTGCATCGCCAGCGTGAGCGCGACAGTGGACAGCCGGCGCATATCGCGCTTCACGCCGCATGGCTCCATGCATATGCTGCTTCGGCAAGACATTGAGCGGCCAGTTAATTGGCAACCGGAATCTGCCGCCAGTTCAGGCGATTGAACGGATTATTCAACGAAGGCTCGGGCTCATACGTGCCGCTCTTGCCATCGCTGGTAGTGGTAACCAACTTCACCTTGCCATTGATGTTGGCAAAGTAGATGCCGTTATTCAGCCCCGGCGCAGTCACCAACGCCAGGTTGGCGAACTGCGACTTACCGGTGTTGTAGCTGACGGCATAGACATCATTGCTGCCTGAAGGAGTGCACACGTCGCCGTCCGGCAGGTTGGCTGCGAACGCCACTATGCCACCGTTGGCGGCAGCTTGCGATGTAACGCGCCGCGCGATGTTGTTGGAGCTCAGCGCCAGGTCGATATACCAGCCCGACGGCCTCTCAGGAGTGGCGCCGATACCGGTTGTCACATCCGTATTGTTATTCAGGTTGGCGCGGGTAATCGGGTACTTGCCGACGGCGGCGGGCAAGGTGGCGACGGTATCGAACTTGGTGCCGGTGCCATCGTTGATCGAGTAGAAGGTCTGGACCTGGCTGCTCTTGATATCGCTGTCCGCCAGCAGTTTGCCGGTGCCAATCAGTACATAGCGTTTCAACGAGTTTTTATCAACCTCTATCAACGGCCGGGTGGTGACCGGTTGCACCGTAGCTGCGCTGGACGGATCCGTCAGCAAGGCGATCTGCGTCGGCGCATCGTAGCTGGTGCCGGTGGTCTTGGTCAGATCCAGGCGCCACACATTGCCCAGCAGGTCGCCGGCATATACGGCGTCCGCCGTGTAATCGGTAAAGTCGCCGACATAAGCTGCTGCCTGGGCCAAGCCGGCCGGCGCACTTGCACTGCCGGCGCCGGTCGGAATCGGCGGCTCCAGCAGTTTGCCGTTGCTTGGATTGACGATATAAAAATACCCCATGCCATCTGCGTTGTTGTAGCCCGAAGTCAGGATCACCACCCAGCCGTACTTGGCGGTCTTCACCACTACCGGCGGGCCATAGCTGTAGCCCATCGTTGCGTCGGTGAACTCCCACAAGACTGCTTTGGCGAGATTGGCTTCATTGCTCAGCTTGCCGGGATTAGTCACGTCCAGCGCGTAATAACCCTTGCCGCCCTTGCCCAGCCCGCCGATCAGCAGCGAACGCCAGTCGGCCGAACTGTTGGCGGCGCCAGCCCTGCCGAAATCGACATCGGTCACCAGCGGCGTTGCGTCGACAAAAAAGTGATGGATATAGTTGGCGCTGGTCAGCGACGCCAGGCCGTTTACCGCGGGAGTGGCGGTTGGCCCTTGGTACAGGAAGCTGGGTACATAGGCGAACAATTCCTGACCGCCGCTCAAGCCGCCGTCAAACGCATGCAGCATGCCGTCATTGGCGCCAACGTACACCACCGTGCCGCGACTTTTCTGGGCATTGACAAAACCGCTGTAGCCGGGATTGCTGGAATCGGCATAAGTTGCCGCCGGCGCACCCACCGGAGCAGCCTTTGAGGTAACGATATCGCCCAGCAGGTAAGCGCGCTGACGGAATGGACTGCCTTCCTTGCTGCGGTCGCCGCGCAGGAAATTGACTACGTCGGTGGCGGTCAAGCCGGCTACCGCCAAGGCTGCAGCATTGCCTGCGTTACCGATATTGGCGGCACGGAACGGCACCCCTTTGCCGCCGTCGCTGGTGGCAATGAAACGTTGCTTATCCCAGCCGTTGATCTGGCTGCTGTCTGCGGCTACCTGCGTCTCCAGCAGCAGGCGCGCATTCCACGCGGCTGCCGTAGCGACTGCCTGGCCGGTGCTGGCGTCGAACTGCAAGGCGCTGGCAATCACGTCACCCGACCAGTTCGCTGAGAAATATTGGGTGCTGTAGCTGACGGTGCCGTCGGTGACAGCCACCGGCGAAGCTACCGCCAGCGAAGAAGAAAACTGCGAGGCCGAATTGATATTCTTAAAGGCGTCGGTTAATGACGACACCATCAGGCCAGCCTTGCCTGCGTCATAATAATTGTCCGGCCTCAGGTTGCCGTTGCGGTCTGTATCGCCGGTCTTGTTCCAGCTTGATTGCGCCAGTGCCGTGGTATTGCCATAGGTACTGTAGCCGTCGGGAACTGCGAAACCTCCGTATTTGGCTGCCAGCCAGTATGGATTGTTTTTACGCTCTATATTCTTTTCCATCACGTCCAGCCAGTATGTAGCCGCGGTAGTCTTGAACAACTTGGTTTTTGTGCCCGAGTTGAGAAAATCGTTGGGACGCAAATCGCTGGTATGCGCTGCGTAGGCAAGGCCGGCAATAAAGTAGCTGTTCTGATCGCAACACCAGCTTGGATGTATCGTTCCCAGATTCCCCAACCCTTCCAGTGCGCCAACCGCGTTGGTTGCGTCCGTGACATTGGTCGGACCGCCGCTCACATAATTTGACGGCACCGGATTCGGCAACGCTGCAGGTACATCCTTTGCAACTGCAGCCGGCATGGCTGGTTCAACGCTAGCACTGGCAATGGTGCTTCCGGGAAGATTGGAGTCGGCATGGGTGTTTTCATCGCCGATGCCAATAATGAAATTCTTTTGGCATGCGTACTGGATCGGATCATCCCAATTGGTGATTACCGGGAAGCCGTCGGCCATGTCGGCATTCACGCCATTGGTGTATTCAGGAATATTGCCGGCATTCCGGAGATAACGAATCCCCGCGTAATACAGCTCGCTAACCGGATCCGCACTCTTGTAGATCTGGCTGGCAAGGCCGAATTTATTTAAATAATTGATGACGCCGCTGTTGGCGATGGTGCTGCCGGTGACTTTGCCGGTGGCGGCGGCATCGCTGCTATCGGGATTGTTCACGAAGATGCCTGTGGCAGGATCCCATTCCTTTTGCGGGTTATCCAGGCTGGTCGATCCCGGCACCGGCGTCTTGGGGCCGACTGATTTCATCCTGACACGCAATACGCCGCCATCGCGAAAGACATTCGAATCGTTCAAATAAGAAATCGCAGCAAACCGCAATTTGTCGGCATTGTTTTGAATCAAACCGGTTGGCTTGTATATATTGTTGCCATATTGGGTGCAGTTGGTTTCCAGCGACACCACATTTGAATCGCACACCTTGACCAATACCGGGATGTCGAAAGTACCGTCGGCAGTCGTGCTTGATGCCGGGATGTTCTTGCCGCCGGAAGTATATGCCGTGTTTGCGAAAGTCCCGAAGGTGCCGGGGGTATCGTCGATGCTAATGGTGGTGGCGTCATTGCTGTTCGACACCCGCATCGAAGTCCCGAAGCCGTACACGCGCACATAGATGTTCTTCCAGTTTTTGCCGCTGAATGGCGTAGCTCCGCTGATCGTCGCCGCATCCTTGGTAATTGCCTGGACAGGAAAATTTCTCGCGCCTCCCTGGCTTGCCGGCATATAACCCTTTTGCAATACCGTGGCAGTCGTGGTGTCTATCGCGCGATAACCGCCGGTCAACGCCCAGCGGAACGGGTCGATGGTGGAGGTAGTGGCCCAGTTCAGGAAATTGCCGCTCCATTGCCCGGAACAGATGTGATTGGTGGCAGCCTTGCTTGCCGCAAAGTAGCCAGCGGTATTTTCGTAGTCGTAACATTTTCCCGGATCGAAATAGCCGATGAACGTCGAGCCTGAGGAGTACGGGTCGGTATGGGCACGGCTTGTCGCCGTAGGATATTCCACCGACAAGGTCAACAGTACATTGGAAGGCACAATGATGTTGCTAAACATGGGCGTGTCGTTCAGCGCGATTTGCGCATGTGCCATGCCGGCAGTACCCAGCACCAGTACGCCGAGCAAATGGGTCAAACGGTTCAGCCAGTGCGGCGCCTGGAGCGTCTTGAGGAATCGATTCATGTAATGATGCTCCTGTTTATGCCTGACAGACAGCCGCCAGCTATCTGCGCTTAGTGAGTGAACGTAATCTGGGTAAAGGTCTGGGTATTGCGCGGCCCGAGCGCCATGATCGTGAGCCGGTAGACCGGCCCCAGGCCGGCACTCACCTTGGTCGTGTTACCCGTACCTT
>NZ_JAQGLV010000302.1 GCF_028292705.1 Collimonas fungivorans
GCCGCAGTCCGCGGCAACGGCAGCTGCAGGCAGGCGCGCTCCAGTCCGGCATGGATGATCTGGTCGCGCAGTTCTTCCTGCGATCCCAGCGCCAGGAACTGCATGCCCATCTGCTGCAAGCCGGGGATGTTTTTCTCGAGGAATTTCAACTGTTCCTTGAGCTGCAAGGCGAACAGCCGGCGCAGGCCAAGATGATGGATCCGCACCGCCTCGTTCGGATCGTCGAAGACTTCCAGGTCGCAATGCGTGCCCCTGTCCACCAGCGCCGGAAAGCCGATCAAGGTCTGCTTGCCCTGCTGGATTTCCAGCAGTTCGGGCAGTTCGCCGAAGGTCCAGGCGGTCAGGTTGCTGAACTGCGCATTGGCGCTGTCGGGGGCCTTCGCTGCCGGCTGGGCGGTAACACGAGTTGCCGTCGGCGCTGCCGTTTTCCCCGTTGATTGCACTTCATCGTTCGCCGGGGCCGACGCCTCGTCGGTCACCGTCACGCTCGCCAGACGCTGGAAACTCTCGCGCGCCTGCCCGCCGAATTCGGCCTGCAAGGCAGCCAGGTTGCGTCCCATGTCGAGCTGGCGGCCATGCTCGTCGACCACCTTGAAATTCATCGAATGATGGGCCGGCAAGGTTTCCAGCTTGAAATCGGTGCTGCGCGCGGCAACGGTGGTTTCGGTACGGATGTCCGCCATCAGGGCATCCAGCAGGTTGCCGTGGCCGAACACATGGCGCGCCTGTATCCGCTCGCAGAAACCGGCGGCGTAGTCGGGCAGCGGCACGCAATTGCGGCGTATCTTTTGCGGCAAGGATTTCAGCAGCAGATGGACTTTCTCCTTCAGCATGCCAGCCACCAGCCAGTCGCAGCGGTCGACATACACCTGGTTCAGCGCATACAGCGGCACCGTCAGCGTCACGCCGTCGCGCGGCGTGCCTGGTTCGAAGTGATAGGACAAAGCCATTTCGATGCCGGCCACCCGCATCACTTTCGGGAACAGCTCGGTGGTGATGCCGGCCGCTTCATGCCGCATCAGGTCGTCGCGGTTGAGGAACAGCAGCTTGGGCGTCTGCACGCTCATGTCCTTGTGCCATTTTTCAAACGTGATGCCGTTGCAGATATCGGCCGGGACCAGCTTGTCGTAGAACGCCGCAATCAGCTCGTCATCCACCAGCACATCCAGCCGGCGCGACTTGTGCTCCAGGTTTTCGATCTCGCGGATCAGCTTCTGGTTGTGCGCAAAGAACGGCGCCCGGGTCTCGAACTCGCCGCCGACCAGCGCATCGCGGATGAAAATCTCGCGCGCCTCCTGCGGATTGATCAGGCCGAAATTGATGCGGCGCTGGCTGTACACCACCAGCCCGTACAAGGTAGCGCGCTCCGAGGCCGAGACCTGCGCCGTGCGTTTTTCCCAGCGCGGCTCGCCGTACGATTTCTTCAGCAGGTGGGCGCCGACCTTCTCCAGCCATTCCGGCTGGATCTGGGAGATGCAGCGTGCATACAGGCGGCTGGTGTCGACCAGTTCGGCCGCCATCACCCATTTGCCGGCCTTCTTCGACAAATGCGAACCCGGCCACAGGTAGAACTTGATAGCGCGCGCGCCCAGGTAATGCGAATCTTCGTCAGCCTTGAAACCGACGTTGCCGAGCAAACCGGTCAGCAACGCGCAATGCAGCTGTTCGTAAGTCGCCGGTGCTTCGTTCAAACGCCAGCCTTGCTCGCGCACGATCGTCAGCAGCTGCGAATGGACATCGCGCCATTCGCGCAAGCGTAGTTGCGACAGGAAATTGGCGCGGCAATTGTCCATCAGCTGGCGGTTGGTCTTCTTGTGCTCGATCGCGTCTTCGAACCATTTCCAGATCTTGAGGTAACTCAGGAATTCAGATTTTTCATCGGCGAATTTCTTGTGTGCCTGGTCGGCTGCGCCCTGCGCTTCCAGCGGCCGGTCGCGCGGATCCTGCACCGACAAGGCGGCGGCGATGACCAGCATTTCGCTCAGGCAGACATTGTCCAGCGCCGCCAGGATCATGCGGCCGACGCGCGGATCGAGCGGCAGCTTGGCCAGCTGGCGGCCGGTCTTGGTCAGCTGGTTGTTGTCGTCGACCGCGCCCAGCTCCTGCAGCAGCTGGTAGCCGTCGGCGATGGCGCGGCCCGGCGGCGGTTCGATGAACGGGAAGGTTTCGACATCCGTCAGGTGCAGCGATTTCATTCGCAAGATGACCGAAGCCAGCGACGAACGCATGATTTCCGGCTCGGTGAATTTCGGCCGCTGCAGGTAATCCTGTTCTTCATACAGGCGAATGCAGACGCCGGCGGCTACCCGGCCGCAACGGCCGGCGCGCTGGTTGGCCGCCGACTGCGCAATCGGCTCGATCTGCAACTGCTCGACCTTGTTCCTGTAGCTGTAGCGTTTCACCCGCGCCAGGCCGGCATCCACCACATAGCGGATGCCCGGCACGGTCAGCGAAGTTTCGGCCACATTGGTCGCCAGCACGATGCGGCGCGCATTGGATGGTTTGAATACGCGTTCCTGCTCCTGCGCCGACAGGCGGGCGAACAAAGGCAGGATTTCAACGTGAGCCGGATGGTGCTTGCGCAGTGCTTCGGCGGTATCGCGGATTTCGCGTTCGCCCGGCAGGAACACCAGCACATCGCCGGAGCCGATGCGCGCCAGCTCGTCTACCGCGTCCACCACTGCATCCATCAGGTCGCGTTGCTCGCGGTCGCGCTGGGCCGCGTTTTGCGGCGCATTCGGCTTGGCCGCGGCAGCGGCGGGATTGAGGCCGCTGCGGTCGGCATTGTCGACCGGCCGGTAACGCACTTCGACGGCGTACAGGCGGCCGGACACTTCGATCACCGGCGCCGGCTTGTCCGCCGTGCCGAAATGGCGGGCGAAACGATCGGCATCGATGGTGGCCGAAGTGATGATGATTTTCAGGTCCGGACGCTTCGGCAGCAGCTGCTTCAGGTAGCCCAGCAGGAAATCGATGTTCAGGCTGCGCTCATGCGCTTCATCGATGATGATGGTGTCGTACTGGCGCAGCAAGGGATCGGTCTGGGTCTCGGCCAGCAGGATGCCGTCGGTCATCAGCTTGATCCAGGCGCCCTTGGTCAGGGTGTCGTTGAAACGCACCTTGTAGCCGACGTGTTCGCCCAGCGGCGAGTTGAGCTCCTGGGCGATGCGCTTGGCGGTCGAGGACGCGGCGATCCGGCGCGGCTGGGTATGGCCGATCAGGCCGGCCTGGCCGCGCCCCAGCTCCAGGCAAATCTTCGGCAGCTGGGTGGTTTTACCCGAACCGGTTTCGCCACAAACGATGACCACCTGGTTGGCCGCGATCGCCGCCGAAATTTCGCCGCGCTTGCCGGAAACCGGCAGTTCCTCGGGGAACACGACCGGCGGCAAAGGATTGCGTTCAGGCAACGGCCGTACGGACTCCTGACGCGGCTGGGATGGGCGGCCAGCACTGCGCTGGGAACTTGGGCGGTCTGCTGACCGCGATGGTTTGTTGGATTCTGATACTGACATGAGGATGGAATTATACAGACCGCCATAGCTGGAGCCGCTGCATATCATCAACTGTTTTGCCCAGGCCATAATTATTAGAACGACAATATCTGAAATAGCAACCTCGAACAACCTTCAGCCATGGCCGTTTTGTCAATGCTGGCGGCACACGACATACGCTATAATCGAGGGTTATCGAAACTGCCAATATGCGGCTGCAACAACAGCCGGCAGGCAGCTTCTCTTTTTCCCGCATTCATTATTCTCAAGGCAGGCGGCCGAGACCGCCTGAACCACGCATCATGCAAGAACCCGTCTCCGAGCAGCCGAACCTTAGTGGCGTTGACAATGGCGCGGCCGATAACGCCGACGTCGTCGCCCACAACGTCTCCGTCGAACAGATCGCCAGCGAAGTGGCGCGCCGCCGCACGTTCGGCATCATTTCCCACCCGGATGCCGGCAAAACCACACTGACTGAAAAGCTGCTGCTGTTTTCGGGCGCGATCCAGCTGGCAGGCACCGTCAAGGGCCGCAAGAGCGGCCGCCACGCCACCTCGGACTGGATGGACATCGAAAAGCAGCGCGGCATTTCGGTCGCCAGCTCGGTCATGCAGTTCGAATACCGCGACCACGTGGTCAACCTGCTAGACACCCCGGGCCACCAGGACTTCTCGGAAGATACCTACCGCGTGCTGACCGCGGTCGACTCGGCGCTGATGGTGATCGACGCCGCCAAGGGCGTCGAAACCCAGACCATCAAGCTGCTCAACGTCTGCCGCATGCGCAACACCCCGATCATCACCTTGATGAACAAGATGGACCGCGAAACCCGCGATCCGCTGGATCTGCTGGACGAGCTGGAATCGGTGCTGAAAATCCAGTGCGCGCCGGTGACCTGGCCGATCGGCATGGGCAAGACCTTCCGCGGCGTGTATCACCTGCTGCGCGACGAGATCCTGCTGTTCGCCGCCGGCAACGACAAGGCTGACCAGACGTTTGAAGTCATCAAGGGCATCGGCAATCCGCGCCTGGACGAAATGTTCCCGCGCGAAATCGAACAACTGCGGATGGAAGTCGAACTGGTGCACGGCGCTTCCCATCCGTTCGACCAGGAAGCTTTCCTGGCCGGCGTGCAGACCCCGGTATTCTTCGGCTCCGCCATCAACAACTTCGGTATCCGCGAAATCCTCAATGCGCTGATCGACTGGGCGCAGCCGCCAGGCTCGCGCGACGCCACCGTGCGCACCGTAGAACCGAAAGAAGCCAGCTTCTCCGGTTTCGTGTTCAAGATCCAGGCCAACATGGACCCGGCGCACCGCGACCGCATCGCTTTCCTGCGCGTCTGCTCCGGCCATTTCCAGCGCGGCATGAAAATCAAGCACCTGCGCCTGAACCGCGAAATCAAGGTATCGAACGTGGTGACCTTCATGGCCTCCAGCCGCGAGCAGGTGGAAGAAGCCTACGCCGGCGACATCATCGGCCTGCCCAACCACGGCAACATGCAGATCGGCGACAGCTTCTCCGAGGGCGAACTGCTGCAGTTCACCGGCATCCCCTACTTCGCGCCGGACTTCTTCCGCTCGGTGCGGATCCGCAACCCGCTCAAGATCAAGCAATTGCACAAAGGCTTGCAGCAGCTCGGCGAAGAAGGCGCGATCCAGGTCTTCAAGCCGGTCACCAGCAGCGACCTGGTGCTGGGCGGCGTCGGCGTGCTGCAGTTCGAAGTGGTGGCCAGCCGCCTGCTCAACGAGTATGGCGTCGATGCGGTATTCGAAGGCACCAGCATCAGCAGCGCACGCTGGATCACCTGCGACGACAAGAAGATCCTGGCCGATTTCGAGAAATCCTCGGCCGGCCATAATGTCGCTTACGACGCCGCCGGCAACATGGCATACCTGGCGACCTCAGGCGTGAACCTGCGCCTGACGCAGGAGCGCTGGCCGCAGGTGGTGTTCCATGAAACGCGGGAGCATGCAGTCAAGCTGAACTGAGCCGGCTAGCGGACATAAAAAAAGGAGATGCACATGCATCTCCTTTTTTTCATTTCAGGGTGCTATCCCTGAAAACAAACTTACGAATGGCTGCTCTGATCCGCCTGCTCAACCGCAGCGTCGTGCTTGGCCAGTTCCTGCTCCGCATCGATGCCCTTGTTATCCAGCTGGCGATGCAATTGCTGCTCATCCAGCTCACCGGTCCACTTCGCCACGATGATAGTCGCCACGCCGTTGCCGATGGTGTTGGTCAGCGCGCGCGCTTCCGACATGAAACGGTCGATGCCCAGGATCAGCGCCAGGCCGGCAACCGGCACGTGGCCGACAGCCGACAAGGTCGCCGCCAGCACGATGAAGCCGCTGCCGGTGACGCCGGCTGCGCCCTTGGAAGTCAGCAGCAAGACTGCCAGCAAGGTCAGCTGCTGGAACAGGCTCATCGGCGTATCGGTAGCCTGGGCGATGAATACCGCCGCCATCGTCAGGTAGATCGACGTGCCGTCCAGGTTGAATGAATAACCGGTCGGGATCACCAGGCCGACCACCGATTTCTTGGCGCCCAGGTTTTCCATCTTGCCCATCAGGCGCGGCAGCACTGATTCCGAGGACGAGGTGCCGAGCACGATCAGCAGTTCTTCCTTGATGTACTTGACGAACTTCCAGATGCTGAAACCGTGCACCCGCGCCACCACGCCCAGCACACCGAAGATGAACAGCAGGCAGGTCAGGTAGAACGCGCCCATCAGCTGGCCCAGCGACAACAGGGAGCCGACGCCGTATTTGCCGATGGTGAACGCCATCGCACCGAAGGCGCCGATGGGAGCGACCTTCATGATCAGGGCGACCATGCCGAACAGCACATGCGAGAATTTTTCGACGAAATCGAACACCAAAGTGCCGCGGCCGCCGAATTTATGCAGCGCAAAGCCGAACAGGATCGCAATCAGCAGCACCTGCAGGATTTCGTTCTTGGCGAACGCATCGACAAAGCTGCTCGGGATGATATGAAACAGGAAGTCGCTGGTCGATTCCATCTTGCCCGGGCCGGTGTAGGCCGCGATGCTCTTGGTGTCGAGCGAGCTGAGGTCGACGTGCATGCCGGTGCCCGGATGCCAGACATTGACCACTACCAGGCCGAGGATCAGGGCCACGGTGCTCATGATTTCAAAATACAGCAGGGCCAGGCCGCCGGTCTTGCCGACTTTTTTCATGTCTTCCATGCCGGCGATGCCGATCACCACGGTGCAGAAAATCACCGGTGCGATGATCATCTTGATCAGCTTGATGAAACCGTCGCCGAGCGGCTTCATTGCGGCGCCGGTTTCCGGATAAAAATGTCCAAGCAGGACGCCGATCACGATGGCGGTCAATACTTGCACATAAAGGGATTTGTAGAGCGCTGGTTTTGCCATTTGTCCTCTCCAATTAGATTACGTTTTTTTTAGAATATCGCTGCTGGTCATTGTATTGCGCACATGCAGCCGGTGCTGATCATACCGCCTACGTCCATCGGCGGTCTTGTCCTCTCGTCTTTCCTGGATGGTGCCGGACAGGAAAAGCTGGAAAAAAGAGCGCAACTTTAGCTGATAACGCTAACATCACTCAAGCTTATTTGCACTCGCCGGCATGAAATTGCATTTTGTGCAATCATTGTTCGATACGTTTGCCGCAATCTCTTGAATTGGCAACCTTGATCATCATTCTGTTCTGTATTGATCTTTAAGTAAATTCCTCATGGGATATTTATCAGGCAATACCAGAGATAGTCTTGTCATATTGGGTGTGTATCTTGCTTAAGTACATTGCTTAAGTGCAGACGTATATATGGTTGGATTGTTTTTTTACCAATCCTGCGGTTTGCGCCGAGGCCGGAGTTTTTGCCTGGTGAAATGCGCGGAAAAGTAAAGGCAACCTTTCCCCCGTTTCACCTGTCTCAGACAAGCCGTATTACAGCAAGTCCTTTCATAGCGAGGAAGAAACATGACTGAAAACGAAGTACGCGACAACGCCTTTGCAATGCCGATCCACAATCCGGCCTTTCCACCCGGCCCCTACCGTTTCGTCGACCGCGAATTCCTGATCATCACCTACCGCACCGACCCGGAAGCTCTCAAGAAAATGATTCCGGCGCCGCTGCAGTTCGTCGAGCCCATCGTCAAGTTCGAATTCATCAAGATGCCTGACTCGACCGGCTTTGGCCATTACTGCGAATCGGGACAGGTCATACCGGTAACCCTGGACGGCGTAGCCGGCGGTTATGTCCACAATATGTACCTGAACGATCACCCGCCGATCGCCGGCGGCCGTGAATTGTGGGGTTTCCCTAAAAAGCTCGGCAGCCCGGAACTGCAGGTGCATACCGACACCCTGATGGGCACGCTGGACTACAGCGATTTCCGCATCGCCACCGGCACCATGGGCTACAAGCACAAGACACTCGACAGCGCCGCGGTAAAAAAATCGCTGGAAGCGCCCAGCTTCCTCCTGAAAATCATCCCGCATGTGGACGGCACTCCGCGCATCTGCGAACTGGTACAGTACAGCTTGACCGACATCACCGTCAAAGGTGCCTGGAGCGGCCCTGGCGCGCTAGACTTGCATCCGCATGCGCTGGCCCCGATCGCCGACCTGCCGGTGCTGGAAGTTATCTCCGCAGTACATATCCTGACCGACCTGACTCTGCCGCTGGGCACGGTCGCTTTTGATTACCTCGCCAAATAAGTACGTCAATAAACAAGTAAAGGAATAGCCATGTCACTCAAAGATAAAGTTGCCCTGATTACCGGTTCCGCCAGCGGCATCGGCAAGGAAATCGCCATCGAATACGCACGCGCCGGCGCCAAGGTCGTGATCGCCGACCTGGCGCTCGACGCCGCCACCGCCACCGCCAACGAGATCAGCCAGTCCGGCGGCATCGCCATGGCGGTCGCCATGAACGTCACCGACGAAGCGCAGGTCGACAAGGGCATCGCCGATGCGGTTGCTGCCTACGGCAGCATCGACGTCCTGATCAGCAACGCCGGCATCCAGATCATCGCCCCGGTGGTCGATTCGACTTTGGACAACTGGAAAAAAATGCTGGCTATCCATCTCGACGGCGCCTTCCTGACCACCCGCGCGGCCATGCGCGAAATGATCAAGAAGGGCAATGGCGGCGCCATCATCTACATGGGTTCGGTGCACTCGCACGAAGGTTCGCCGCTGAAAGCGCCGTACGTCACCGCCAAGCACGGCCTGATCGGCCTGGCGAAAGTAGTGGCCAAGGAAGGTGCGAAAGACAAGATCCGCGCCAACGTCATCTGCCCAGGTTTCGTCCGCACGCCATTGGTGGAAAAGCAGATTCCCGAGCAAGCCAAGGAACTCGGCATCACCGAAGAGCAAGTGATCAAGACCGTGATGCTGAAAGACACTGTGGACGGCGAATTCACCACCACCCACGACGTCGCGCAAACCGCGATCTTCCTCGGCGGCTTCGAATCCAATGCGCTGACCGGGCAATCGATCGTGGTCAGCCACGGCTGGTTCATGCAGTAACAGCTTGCGGTAGCCGAACCAGACCAGAAGAGCAAACCAGAAGGGTAAGACGGGAAAACAACGCGTCTTGCCCTTTTTGTCAGGTGCAATCCGGCAGCCGCACTCAATCCTGAAAGTCATCTTGAGCACAACTTATTTCCTGTCGAAGCCGGCCTCGCGCCTGCGCCTGAAGCATTGCCTGTCCTGCCTGTTGCTGCTGGCCGGCAGCAGCGCCCTGCTCGCCAAAACCGAACCGGCCAAACCGGCCGCAGCAGAAGCAGCGCCGGCGTTCGCCAGCCGTCAGGCTGCGTTGTCGGCTTTGCCGCCGCTGATGCTGTGGGTAGGAGAACGGCCGGACGACGTCCGCGCCTGGATCAGCGGCAGTGCACGCCAGGCAACGCTGAAAGGCAGCGCCGATAATCAGCCGGCGCCGTCCATCCAGGACCAGCGCATGGGCGTCGCTGTGCTGGACACCACAATCCTGCTGCGCGACGGCAGCGCCACCGTGCGCCGCCGCCAGCAGCCCTTGCAGCTGCCGCCGGCCTGGTACGCGCAAAACGGCGTGCAGCAAAAAGCGCCGTTGGTCACCATCGTCCATATCGACATGGCGCGCGGTGCGCGTAAACCGCAGCTGAACGAAAAACAGAAAAAGACTATCGTCAACGCCGTGGTAGCCGCCGCGACCCGCAGTCCGAGCCAGGTGGTGCAGCTGGATTTCGAAGTCATGCATAGCCAGAAGCCGTTCCTGGCGGATGTCGTCAAACGCAGCCGCGACGCCCTGCCGGCCAATGTCGCCTTGTCGATCACGGCGCTGGCCTCATGGTGCGTGGGCGACGCCTGGCTGGCCGACCTGCCGGCCGACGAAGTGGTCCCGATCGCGTTCCGTATGACCGGCGACGCCGGCCGCATGCGCGACGTACTGAATCACGAAGGCCGCTTCCCGCGCCCGGAATGCCAGCCTAGCCTAGGCTTGTCGCTGGATGAACAACCCTGGCCGAACAAGCTGCGCAGCCAGCGGCTTTACCTGTTTAACCGGAATGCCTGGTCGGGTACGCCAATGGCGGGATGGGCGGTAAGGCTGGGGGCGATTTTTCCGTAGATTTGAGAACTAGCAAAAAAATAGTTCAGGGATGTCGATTTAGCCCTATCTCGAACGTCTAGTAAGTGAGCGGTAAAAAATCCGTATCCGGCACTCAACGAGACATCCAGCAAAGGAGAAATCACCATGTCCCTTCCAATGATCCCCACTATTACGGTCTTTGAACGGTCGCCCGACGGCGGCAAGGGGCTTGCGCGCGACATGCGCGTTCGCTGGGCGTTTGAAGAAGTCGGCCAACCTTACGAGGTTCGCCTGGTTTCGTTCGGTGCGATGAAGGAACCTGCGCATCGAGCGCTTCATCCTTTCGGGCAGATTCCGACCTATGAAGAAGGCGATCTTGCCTTGTTCGAATCGGGGGCGATCGTGTTCCATATCGCAGAGCGCCATGCAGGCCTGCTACCTGACAATGCGAATGCCCGCGCACGCGCGATCACATGGATGTTTGCCGCGCTCAATACCGTTGAGCCGCCAATTCTTGATCTCCAAACCGCCAAGTTCCTGGAAGGCGACCAGACCTGGTACGAACAGCGCCTGCCTCTCGTCAAGAATCGCATCCGTGACCGGCTGGGCGAACTTTCCGATCGCCTTGGCGATGCCGAATGGCTAGATGGTTCGTTCAGTGCGGGCGACCTGATGATGGTGACGGTGCTGCTCAGGTTGAAACCATCGGGCATGCTGGGCGAATATCCGAACCTCTCCGCCTATGTCGCCCAGGGCGAAGTGCGGCCCGCTTACAAGCGCGCTTTCGACGCTCAATTGGCGGTTTTCACTGGCAAGCCGCCGACCGCCTGAAAAAACTGACGTGTCGTACCCTTACGCATAGCCGGTCGTACGGGCTCAATTCGCCCCGTTGCGGACAGTCATTCGACACTTAGGCTTGCTTGGTAGACTGCGCATGGAACGTTGTAATGGGTTTCGATGCCGCGATACCGCATGCCAAGCCGTTTCATCACCGCAATGGAGGCAATATTGCCAGGATTTGCCACGGCCACCACTTCAGGAATGCCCAGTTCTCTTGCGAACAAAACGATCCGTTCAGCGGCTTCAGTCGCATAGCCCTTTCCCCAACAGTCCCGCCTTAATCGCCAACCGATTTCCGGGACGGCACCTGTCTGAGCAGCCAATGGCTGCAATGTGGCAGCACCAATCATCAGATTGTCGTCTTTACGGAAAACACTCCACCATGAGAATCCGTGCGAGGTCCATCTCGGTTTTACGCGATCGATCATTGCTTGGCTTTCGATCTCAGACATTGGGATGCCGCTGCCGATGTAAGTCATGACCTCTGGGTCACTATTAATCGCTGTTAAGCCAGCAAGGTGTTCGTCGGAAAGTGGAATCAATTTCAACCGTTTTGTTTCAAGAGTAACCATGATTTTTCAGTATTGAGCGAGGACTTGCGACCTGCCGCTTCTGGTCGATTGCGACCTTTCAAGTGGGATGACTTTATCAAAGATATTCAATAACGGCAGGCTTTACTGTCTCGACTTTACTCCCCTCCACCAAGGCAAATCGTAGTTTACCTTGGACGGTGGAATCACGAAGTGTTGTGGCCGAACATAGTATTCAAAGAATTTCGCACGTTCTTTGGCATCCAGGATCTGGAAAGCACCGGATTTTTCCTGCTCTTCCAGGAAACGACGCTCGGCCCCGACCGGCTCCAATGGATTGGCTTGCTGGAAGATTACGTCGCCGCCATATTTTTTGTAAAGCGCCTTGTTAACTTTCCAGCCGAGCACGAAATTCTTGGCCATGTCATGCATGGCAGCGCGTTGCTCGGCAAACGTGGCGGGAGGTGATATGCCTGCAGTCGCTGCGATGAATTCGTCGATCTCTGATTCGGTCGCGCGGATGTTATTCTCGGCGGAAAAATGCTCAAACAAGGGAACAGTCAGCAGCGACTCGAGGTTCCTGCCGTTATCTTGCAATTGGTCGCGATAGATGGCTTGCCCGTAGATTTTTGCGACAACTTCTCTTTCTGAAGCGCTCGTACAAAATGCACAGGCAGTAAGGAATAGAAATAGAAAAGTGCGGGCGATGAGTTTATGCACGAAGTGAATCCCCGATAAAGATAGCGAATTTTGTGCGAGGCATGTGCATCACCGCACCAGATTGTATTCCTGCATCAGTGCACGGGGCCGGGGTTAGAATTTGCAATGGCATACTGGCGAACATCATGTAGTTATTCCCGCTGAGCCGTTGCAAGATCGTAATCCGCTTGTGAAGCCCCGGACTCCTCAAGCTTGCAAACATGGATGTGTCACTGCAAGACCTGACCCTCGTCTTTTCGGAGATTGAATTTCCAAGCCCCATATTTACTCCCTTACCTCGTACGCTCAGAAATTCACGTCAAATCAGATAGACGATGCTTGCATTTTCTGTCTTTATTCAGTGCGCCAAATCCATCTCATTTTTTCCCACGAATCTACAGCTACACCATTCACTGTGGCAGGAACAAATTCGCACGCTCTCATTGCTTGAGCGGCTGTTGAATCTAATCTTTTATGTCCACTAGAGCTCGCGATTTTTGTTTCTATAACTCGTCCTTCTTTGGAGATATGCAGGCTCACATCCACAACTCCAGTTTCTTTAGCAACCAAAGACGCTCTCGGATAGGCGGGTCGTCCACAAGTAGATGGCTTCGTCTTGGCTCTTGTCGTTATCACGTTGTTCGATGGAGTACTACAGGCCCCAATGAGCAGACTTACCGCAATGGAAATCGTGATTATTTTCAGGCGCATAGAATCTTCAGGTAAGAGTAAAGATATTGGATAAATTTCGCTTCTGCAACTATCTTATACTATATGCAATAGTAAACTCAATTAGACAGCACCTGCTCCCCGGCCTTCACGTGCAAAGCGTTGAGAATATCAATATGACTCCCGGCGCGCTCAGACAACACTCCGGCCGCAGCCATCGCCATCCGCGTCAGACTCTCGGTATCGGCCACATTGAGAATAGGCGGACAAGCACCATCGCCCTCCTCGCGCGCTAGATGGCTGGCGTGAATCAGCGACAAGCAGGTTTTGATACCCAGGCTCAAATCCAGCGCAAGCGCCGTGAATTGCGCCGACGTATCGAACCGCAGCTCGTCGGCCAATAAAGAAAAAGGCTGATGTTCTGATCGAGCGGTTGTTTGCGAAAATTGAGGGGACGTGTTGATGCAGGTCATAGCGATCTCCAGAGTTGCTGTGAGGCCGCTTTCCACATTCAGACTGAGAGGATGGCAAATGGCAAGGTTGACAGACCGGTGCAAAGAGTAAAACCAGCAGCCCTAAGGCTCCCCACCACCGCATGGCGCGGCTCGTGTGCTTTTGCAATTCAGGCTGTCAAACCCGGTCCCTTCTTTTTCAGGGACGATACAACTATAAAGATTCTTCGATGTGATCGCAATCAGCAGAATGCCTATTCAGCATCAACCGTACGCGACGCCGGATAGACCTTGACCAGCACGATCCGCGGCCCGTTCATTTTCTTGACCACGATGTCAAAGCCGTCGAATTCGATTTTCTGTCCTTCATGCGGCAGGTCGCCGAGCTTGGCCATGATCAGGCCACCCACCGAGTCGACATCTTCGTCGCCCTCGATCGCGACGTCGATGCCGAGTATCCGCTCCAGGCTGAAGATCGGCAGGCTGCCCTTGCCCAGCAAGGTGCCGTCGTCGAGACGGCTCCATTCATTGTCGTTGCGCCGGAATTCGTCGCGGATCTCGCCCACCATCGCGCCCAGCAGGTTATCCAGCGTGATGAAGCCTTCCGGCTTGCTGCCCTTTTTGCCGATGATGGCGAAATGCGGTGAGCCGGTGCGGAAGCGGCGGAACAGTTCCAGGGCCGGCATGCGCGACGATACGTATTCCACCGGCCGCAGATAAGCGTTCAGGCTTTCGATCGACTTGCCTTCCTGCTGCGCGATGAACAGATCCTTGAGATGAATCACGCCCAGCACATTGATGCCCTTCTGGTCGAAATAAGGATAGCGGCTGAAGCGGTGGCGAGAGATAGTCTGCAGGTTTTCCTGCAGACTGCGCGCCTGGTGCAGGGCCGTGATCTCGTTGATGGGCCGCATCAGGTCGGATACTTCGAGCTCGCTGAAATCCAGCGATTGCGCTAGCACGTTCCATTCGTCGCGGTTGAATTTTTCGCCGGCGTGGCTGCCGCGCAGGATCAGTTTCAGCTCATCCGCCGAATACTGGGCGTCGTGGCCGTGGGCGCCGGCCAGGCCGGCCATGCGCAGGATCCAGTTGGCGCTGGCGTTGAGCGCCCAGATCGCCGGATACATGGCCCAATAAAAACCGTACAGGGGCAAGGCGCACCACAGTCCTATCACTTCGGGATTGCGGATCGCGACGGTCTTGGGCGCGAGTTCGCCGATCACGATGTGCAGGAAGGAAATCAGGAAGAAAGCGAAGAAGAAGGAAATGCCGTGTATCAGTTCCGGCGAGCTGATGCCGATCCAGCCGAATACCGGCTGCAGCAGGCTGGCGAACGCCGGTTCGCCGATCCAGCCCAGGCCCAGCGAGGCGAGCGTGATACCGAGTTGGCAGGCGGACAGGTAGGCGTCCAGCTGGCGATGCACTATCGCCAGGATGCGCCCGCGCAGGCCTTGGGTCTTGGCGATGGCGCGGATACGGGTCTGGCGTAATTTGACTAAACCGAATTCGGCAGCAACAAAAAAGCCGTTGAGTGCTACCAGAAATAATGCTGCGATAACCAATAACAGGTTGTTCAATGAATCTCTTTCATGGGTAATGACGGATTACAAGTATAGGCGACGATTGTGCTTTCAACAAAATCACGGCGATTCCATCTTAGAAAACAGCAGCGGCCAAGAAAAAAGGGACAGGGTCTTACGCTCCCAGACTGCGTAATCAACCCTGCCCCATTTCAGCGTAGCGCAAGGCTACAGCCATGTTCCCGTTACAGCGTAGTGGCCAGCGCACACTGGCGATAATGCTCGGCTGCCAGCGCCTGCTGGTCGATCGCCTCGTGCAATTGTCCCAGTTTCAGATGCGCTTCGCGCACCGTGGCCGGCGCTACCGCATCCGACAAAGCCTGCTCCAGGTGGCGCTGGGCCTTGCCCCATAATTTTTGCTTGAAGCAGAATGTACCCAAAGTCAGCGCCAGCTCGGGGTCGTTGGGCGCTCTGACAGCCCAGTGTTCGCAGTGCTCGATTTGCGACAACAGCTCGGGCGATGCCTCAGCCGCGGCAGCGTCACGGTAGACCGCCAGCAAGCGCTGGTCCCACTCTGTCGCCAGCGATTTTTCAACGAGGGCGCGCGCTTCCGCGTGCAGACCGCCCTTGTTGAACGCCTGGGCGCCACGCATGGCGATGAATGGCTTGGTGCGGTCTTCGTTCGGTACCGTGCCCCACAACCGGGTGATCGATTCGGCGTCGTGCGCTTCGTCCGACAGCAAGCCGTCGTAAGCCAGCTCGCGCAGGCGCGTCGACAGGGCCGGATGCAAGGCGTCGTGTTTGTTCAGGGTACGCACCAGGCGCAGCACTTCGGGCCAGTTCTTGGCTTGCTGGTTGGCTTTCAGCGCCAGCCGCAAGGCGTGGATATGGCGTGTGCCGCGCGCGTTCAGTTCATTGACGGTGTGCAGTGCCTCCTGCGACTTGTGCTCGTCCACCAGCAAGTCCAGGGTAGTGATCAGGCGCGCGGTTTTCAGCGGTTCGTCGTCTTCGATGCTGGCCAGCCAGATATCGCGCCGTTCAGGCTGTCCCATGCGATGGGCGGCGCGGGCGCCGATCAAGGCCGCTACGCCCAGGTTGTCCTGCAGTTCGGCGGCGCGCGTGGCGGCTTTTTCAGCCTGGCCGAAACGTCCTTCGAACAAGGACTTGAGCGCATCGCGCAAGGCGTTGTTGGCGGTGGTTTCGCGTTTGTGGCGGCGGTAGCCGATCACCCGCCCCGGCAATTTCTGGGTGACCCGGATCGCCCGGATCAGCACATACAGGATGATGAACAGGATCGCCAGCGAGATGACGAAAAAATTCAGCGACAGGTCAATCCGGTACGGCGGGAAAAACATCACCACATTACCGGGGTTGTAACGCGCCAGCACGGCCAGGCCGATGGCGACTGCAAACAGAGCAACAAGCCGGAGAAAGAATCGCATAGGACTATGGCTTGCCTTTGTAAGTACGGATCGCCGCGGGGCTATCCAGCGCCGGCATGGTGATCGAAAGATTGCTGCTTTGGACCTGCTTGAGCAAGGTCTGCACGGTCTGGGTCTGCTTGGCCCGGGTGTCGAAATATTTGGTGATGGTTTCCTGGGCGGCGATCAGGTCGCTGCGGAACGCCGATTCGTTGCGCGACAGCAGGCCGAGGCGGGCATTGAGCAGACGCAGCTTCAGGTTCTCCCGGGCGTAATAAGCCTGGGTCGGCGACAACAGCAAGGCGTCAGGGGTATCGACGGTGCGCACCCTGATCAGCTGGCTGATTTCGGTCCACATCTCGCTGCTCCAGCTTTGCCACTTGTCCTTCAGGCTGTTCTTCCAGTCGGTCACCACAGCATCCGCCGCCACCTGGGTTTTGGCGATATTGCCGGAACCCGCGGCCTTTGGCTTGCTGACCACGGCCTGGTTGTTCGGCTTGCTGATGCCGACGATCGGTTTTTCATCGGACAGCAAGGGCATGCCGTCGATCTGGCCGATGATGCTGTCGAGGCGCACGGCGATGCCGGTGACGTCCAGCGTCGGCAAGGCTTTCAGTTTTTCGATGTCGCTGGCGATGGCGCGCCGCACGATGATGAATTGCGGTTTGTCGGAGCGCGACAGGTTCTTGTCGGCATTCTGCAGCGCGATCAATGCGCCCTGGACGTTGCCGGCCAGCTGCAATTGCTGGCTGGCGGTCGACAGCACGTCTTCCACCTGGGCCAGGGTCCAGTCGTCGCTGTTGCGCGACAGGTCTTTATACAGCTGCTCCAGCGCCAGTTGCTGGCTTTGCGCTTCGACCTGCTTGTTTTCCAGCACGCTGACCTTGCCTTGCAATTCCTTGGATTCGTCCTGCACCGACTTCACCAGCACCTTGGTTTCCGTATTGGTGCTGTCGCCGACCTGCAGGCGGCGCGCCAGTTCCTGGCGCAGCTTGCCGTTCTCGTTGCGCATCACCCACCATTGCGCCGCCAGCAGCAGGGCCAGCAGCAGCAATATGCCGTACACCAGGCCAAGCGAGCGCTTCGGACTCTTGTCCTGGGTGACCTTGTAAGGCTGCAGCACCGGCTGCGACGGTGGCGATGCCGCGGCGCTGACGGCAGGACCAGCAGGCTGGTTCGATTCTGGAGTGGGTATCGATTCGTTCATAGCGGGAATTGTAACGCGTCGAGTAGCCGTTCGTCGCCTGAGCCGGTCAGAGTAACGTCAGTAAATCCAAGCACATGTGCCGTTTCGGCAATACGGGCATGCGGGACAAGGAGTTTCTGCTGTTGGATTTTTGCAACACCAGCGCCGCCCGCGAGCGCTTGCACCAGGTCGACCAGGTGCCTGAGCGCTTCCGAGCTGGTCAATATCCAGTCGTTTTCGGTATCCAGCAGGAATTGCAAGCGGGTTCTCAAGGCCGCATCGAGCACCGGCGCCTGGCGTCGGTAGGCGGCCACGGCCTGCACCTTGATACCTGCCGCCAGCAAGCTGTCGGCAAAAAATTCGCGGCCGCTTTCACCGCGCACCAGCAATACCTGGCGACCGCGCAAGGTGTCCAGGTCAAGCGCCTGCAGCAAGCCTTCGGAATCGGTCCTGGCCGGATCGGGCGGGCTGAAGATGGTAGTGTTGTACGCCGTCAGGCCGTGGCGCGCCAGCGCCGCCCTGCTGCCCTCGCCGACGATGCCGATCGGCAATTGCCCGGGCCAGCCGGTGATGTGATGAAACGCAGCGTCGATGGCATTCGGGCTGACAAACACCACCAGTGCAAAGCTGGCGAGCCGGCCGAGGACGGCCTGCAACGGCGCGCTGTCGCTTAGCGGCAGGATTTCCAGCAAGGGGAAAATCACCGGCTGGCGGCCGCGCGCCGCGATCTGCTGCGCCAGCGCCGAGGCTTGCTGCAGCGGCCTGGTGATGACGACCGGGCGCAAGGCAGAGTCGCCCCCTGGTGGCGCTAGCGGCACTAGGCCTCCTTGCACAGCGCCAGGATGGCTCCGGCGTCCTGTGCCTCCAGCGCTGCGGCAATGGTTTCTCCCAGCATTTCCGGCGCGTCGGCGGCGCCGCTGGCGTCGGCAACGGCGACCCGCAGGCCGTCCGGCGTGGCGATCATGGCGCGCAGGCGCATCTGGTCACCGTCGATGGTGGCGAACGCCGCCAGCGGCACCTGGCAGCTGCCGCCGAAGGCGCGCGACAAGGTGCGCTCAGCGGTGACAGCCAGTTCCGTAGGCAAATGGTTCAGGGGTGCGAGTATTTCCTGCAGGTCGGCGCGGTCGGCGCGGATCTCGATCGCCATCGCGCCCTGGCCCGGGGCCGGCAAGCTCTGCTCGGGCTCGATCGGGGCCGTGATGCGGTCGGCCAGGCCAAGCCGCTTGAGGCCGGCCGCGGCCAGGATGATGGCGGCATATTCGCCGCGGTCGAGCTTGGCCAGGCGGGTGCCGAGGTTGCCGCGCAAGGGCTTGATCTGCAGCAAGGGGAAGCGCGCGGCGATCAGGGCCTGGCGGCGCAGGCTGCTGGTGCCGACGATGGCGCCGGCAGGCAGCTGCTCCAGGCTGGCGTAGTCGTTAGACACAAACGCATCGCGCGGATCTTCGCGCTCCAGCACGGCGCTCAGCACAAATCCAGGCGGCAGCTCCATCGGCATGTCCTTGAGCGAATGCACCGCCAGGTCGGCGCGGCCTTCGGCCATCGCCACTTCCAGTTCCTTGACGAACAGGCCCTTGCCGCCGACCTTGGACAGGGTCCGATCAAGAATTTGATCGCCGCGGGTGGTCATGCCGAGGATTTCTATATTACAGTCTGGATATAATGCAGATAACCGTTCGCGCACGTGTTCCGCTTGCCACATGGCCAGCGGGCTTTCACGCGATGCGATCACCAACTTGGAAGGGGAGGATATTTTCGACACAAGTTCTTTCAGATTTTAGCTAGGCAGCGCCTTGGATTTTAGCATGTGCCGCGTACTGTTCCAGCGCATTGCCTCAGTTCAGCTTATATCAAAAGACTTATATAGACAGCACCCGCTTAACAAGTTCCAAACCCTTCGTCCCCACCCCAGAAAAGCTGATTGCACTCGTTCATTATGGCAAAACAATTGAATTCTGCTGTCCAGGTAAAAAAACCCGCTCCCAATAAAGATGCTCCGCTCAAAGAAGATATCCGTCTGCTGGGCCGCTTGCTGGGCGACGTGCTGCGCGATCAGGAGGGCGACGCGGTATTTGAAGTAGTGGAAACCATACGCCAGACGGCAGTGCGCTTCCGGCGCGAATCGGATCCGCAGGCCGGCGCCGATCTCGACAAGCTGCTGAAAAAGCTCACGCGCGACCAGACCAATTCGGTGGTGCGCGCGTTTTCCTATTTCTCGCACCTGGCCAATATCGCCGAAGACCAGCACCATAACCGGCGCCGCCGCGCCCACTTGCTGGCCGGATCGGCGGCCCAGCCCGGCAGCGTTGCACATGCCCTGAGCAAGCTGGACGACGCCGGCGTTTCCGGCGCCACCGTGCGCAGCTTCCTGAAAGACGCCTTGATTTCGCCGGTCCTGACCGCCCATCCGACCGAAGTGCAGCGCAAGAGCATCCTCGATGCCGAGCGCGAGATCGCCCGCCTGCTGGCCGAGCGCGACCGCCCCTTGACCGCGAAAGAGCTGCGCGACAACACCGAGCTGCTGCGCGGCCGCATCGCCACCCTGTGGCAAACCCGCATGCTGCGCTATACCAAGCTGACGGTGGCCGACGAAATCGAGAATGCCCTGTCCTACTACCGCATTACCTTCCTGCGCGAACTGCCGGCGCTGTACGACGACATCGAAGGCGAAATCGCCACCCAGTTTCCGACCCGCGCACGCCAGGCCAGCGGCGGCGCCAATGCCGAACTGGCGCCCTTCGTGCAGATGGGCAGCTGGATCGGCGGCGACCGCGACGGCA
>NZ_JAQGLV010000377.1 GCF_028292705.1 Collimonas fungivorans
CCGCACAAGATGATGTCGCCGGGATAAAGCGTCATGTCCTGGGAAATCAGGCTCACCAGCTGCGCCGCCGAAAACAGCATGTCGCTGACCGGGTAATCCTGCCGCACTTCGCCGTTCAGGATGGTCCGCACTGTCAGCGTGCTTGGATCCAGCCCGCTTGCCACAACCGGTCCGAACGGACAGAAGGTATCGCAACCCTTGGCGCGCACCCACTGCGCGAACGACGGATCGCGATTCAGGATGTCGGCGACCGTGACGTCATTGGCGCAGGTATAACCGAAGATGTATTTGCCGGCCTCGGCTTCGGCCACCCGACTGGCGGTTTTCCCGATCACGATGCCGAGTTCGCCCTCGAACACCACTTTGCCGCCTGCGGCCGGCTGGCGGATGGTTTCCTGCGGATTCAGATAAGAATTCGGCGACTTGATCAGATACAGCGGTTCGGCCGGCCGCGCCAGGTTCAGCTTGGCGCCGAGCGCGCCGAAGTTGTTCCACAGCGCCAGGATCTTGCTCGGCTGGGTCGGCATCAACACCTTCGCCTCAGCCAGGTCAACAAACAAGCCGGACGGCTTCGGCGCGGCGAACATGTCGCCTTCCCATATCTGCACCCGCTTGCCTTCCAGCGTGCCGAAGCGGACTGTATTCTGGTATGTGAACCGTAGCCAGTGCTGTATCATTTTTAATCTTTCCCCGACCTGTCAAGAATTTGAAGGACCTGCCCTGGACGCCAGGCAAGTCATGTAAATATTTATCGCGCACCTGTCCCGTCGCACCCGGTTGCGGGTGCAGGCAAGCTGCTGCTGTGTGAATGAAATGGCTCGAAAACCGGAGCGCTGATGCGGACTGCCTTACCCGCCTGGATTCTTGAGGGGATCGCCCTCAAGAATCCCTGGGTAAAATCCGATGATGGTCAGACCAGGCGGTCAGGAACGCGGCCTAGCGCTTTCAGTTCAGCTTCTTTGTTAAGTTCGTGTTCTGGAATCGATTGATCCATGAGCGCCTTTCGCATCGGTTTCAATACAAACCACGCCAGCAAGGCTGCCACCGCATTCATCACGCTGCTGACCACAAACACTGCCTCCCAGCTACCGGTGGCGGCGGTCAGCATGCTGGAAAACGGCACCAGCAAGGCCGCGGTGCCTTTCGCGGTATACAAGAGGCCGGCGTTGGCTGCCGCATACTTGCTGCCGAAGGTGTCCGCACAGGTGGATGGAAACAAGCTGTAGATTTCACCCCAGGCAAAGAACACCAGCCCCGTCAGGACCACGAACAGCAGTGGATCGGCGCCGAATTTATACAGCATCAGGATGCCGAATGATTCCAGCGCGAAGCAGATGAACATGGTTTGCTCGCGTCCGATCTGGTCGGATACCCAGCCGAAAAACGGTCGTGTCAATCCGTTCAGGACACGGTCGATCGCCAGCGCAAAGGTCAGCGCAGGCAAGATCAGGCCCATGATGTTGACCGGTACGTCCATCACCTTGAAGTCCTTGGCGATCGGCCCCAGCTGCGCGGTCGCCATCAGGCCGCCGGCGGCGACCGTGACGAACATCAGGTACATGATCCAGAACACCGGCTGCTTCAGCACTTCGCTCGGCCGATAGTCGCGCCGCCCCTGCTGCACCTTGATCTTCAGGGCCGCGGTACCCTTCTTCAGGTAACTTGGCGCTGCCTTCAGGCCCAGCGCGATCAGGAACACGATCACACCCTGGCCGATGCCGAAGTAGAAGAAGGCAGATTCATAACCGCTGCTCTTGATCATTGCCGAAATCGGGATGATGGTAATCGCCGAGCCGGCGCCGAAGCCGGCCGCGGTAAGCCCCGCCGCCAGCCCTCGCCGGTCCGGGAACCACTTCAGCGCATTGCCGACGCAGGTGCCGTATACAGCGCCCGCACCGACACCGCTGATGGCCGCCGCGATGTACAACATCGGCAAGGAAGATGCGTAGGAATTCAATACCCAGCCAAGGCCGCACAGGATGCCGCCCACCAATACCACCGGGCGCGGGCCAAGCTTGTCGACCAGGTAGCCTTCGATAGGCACCAGCCAGGTTTCGGTCAGTACGAACACGGTAAAGGCAATCTGGATCGCGGCCTTGCTCCAGCCGTATTTTTCAGAAATAGGGTTAACGAACAAGGTCCAGCCGTACTGCAGGTTGGCAATCATGGCCATGCAGATAATTCCCATCACGAGCTGCCACCATCGATGGGAATTCGATACCTTGCCCCCTAGTGCACTGTCTTGATTCATGTCTCCGTCTCCATTATGGTTGGTTTTCTACGTCGCCATGAACAGCGCATTGTGCCTTGCATTGTGCATGGGCGACCATGAGTTGTATGTCTACCCTGCATCTCTTATCCGTCCGCGTTGCCGTCTTTTGCAGCAATCGCGGAAAATGCATGGTCGCACTGATTGTGCGAGGACTTGTTCCAGCGATCCTTGACTACGGTCAAGATTAGTAATTTTCTGTTCTCAAAAAAATGCCGGATCTGCCAGGAAAAAGTCGAATTCATTGATTCTCATGCAACTGAGTCACATACAACTAAGCGCGGCTGTCTTTGCAGCCTGGCGCCTGGATCAAAAACAACGCTGCTTCAGATGCCGACTTCGGCACGCTGCACTTCCGCCCAGTTGACGCTGAAGCCGGGCTGGCTGCCGGAGGCCTTGATATTTTCCAGGCATTGCGCCCGGGCGCTTTCGATCGCCTTGATCAGGAAATCGGCGTCGTAGGCATTGAGCAGGTGGCGCTGGTGCGTTTCGATGTAGGTGCAAATCACGTTCTTCTCGCCGGCGCCGGCCAGCAGCGAACGGTAGGTATCGTAATCCCAGTGCCAGCTCAAGCCCAGCTCGTGGAAAGCAGTGTTGTAGGCAAACAGGGATGTTTCTTCGGCAGGGTCAAAAAAAGTGCGCTCGATGGTGAT
>NZ_JAQGLV010000399.1 GCF_028292705.1 Collimonas fungivorans
GGCTTTGCGCAGCAGCCGGCTTGAGCCCCGGTTCGATGCCGATCACCGGCAGCGCAGGATAAGCGCTGCGTATCGCCTTGATGGCGGCAGTGGTGGCGGTATTGCAAGCCACCACCAGCGCCTTGGCGCCTTGCTGCAGCAGGAATCCGGTCACGGCCAGCGAGCGCGCGGAAATTTCCGCTTCCGATCTGTCGCCGTACGGCGCATAGGCGGAATCGGCAAAATACAAGAGATCTTCCAGCGGCAGGTCCTGGTGGATATGCCTCAGCACCGACAGACCGCCAATGCCGGAATCAAAAATGCCGATGGGCGCGCTTTGCGCCATCGGCATTTCCTGAGTGTTGCCAGTCATCTGTGCAACGAATCAGATGGCAGTGACAGGGATTTTAGACAGCGCAGCATGCGCGATCTTTTCCTGCCATTCCTTGGGTCCGGTGTTGTGCACCGAGATGCCGTTGGAATCGACCGCTACCGTCACCGGCATGTCCTTGACGTCGAACTCGTAGATCGCTTCCATGCCGAGGTCGGCAAATCCCAGCACCTGCGCCGACTTGATCGCCTTCGACACCAGGTAAGCCGCGCCGCCCACCGCCATCAGGTAGGCCGATTTGTGCTGCTTGATCGACTCGATGGCGACCGGGCCGCGTTCCGATTTGCCGATCATCGAAATCAGTCCGGTCTGTTCCAGCATCATGTCGGTGAACTTGTCCATGCGGGTGGCGGTAGTCGGGCCCGCCGGACCAACCACTTCATCGCGCACCGGATCGACCGGACCGACGTAATAGATCACGCGGTTGGTGAAATCCACCGGCAGCTTCTCACCCTTGGCCAGCATTTCCTGGATACGCTTGTGTGCGGCGTCGCGGCCGGTCAGCATCTTGCCGTTCAACAGCAGGGTCTGGCCCGGTTTCCAGGAAGCGACTTCTTCCTTGGTCAGCGTGTTGAGGTCAACCCGTTTCGATTTCTCGGTATCCGGCACCCAGTGCACTTCCGGCCATTCCGACAGCGATGGCGGTTCCATGTAAGTCGGACCCGAACCGTCGAGCACGAAGTGGCCGTGGCGGGTCGCCGCGCAGTTCGGGATCATCGCCACCGGCTTCGACGCCGCGTGGGTAGGGTGCATCATGATCTTGACGTCGAGTACGGTGGTCAGGCCGCCCAGGCCCTGGGCCCCGATGCCGAGCGCATTGACTTTCTGGAACAGCTCGATGCGCAGTTCTTCCGTCTTGTTCTGCGGGCCGCGCTTGAGCAGGTCGTACATGTCGATATCTTCCATCAACACTTGCTTCGCCATCAGCATCGCCCGTTCCGCGGTGCCGCCGATGCCGATGCCGAGCATGCCCGGCGGACACCAGCCGGCGCCCATGGTCGGCACGGTCTTCATGACCCAGTCGACCAGCGAATCGGAAGGATTGAGCATCACGAACTTGGTCTTGTTTTCCGAACCGCCGCCCTTGGCTGCGATCTGCACGTCCACCGTATTGCCGGGCACCAGTTCCATGTGCACCACGGCCGGCGTGTTGTCCTTGGTGTTCTTGCGCTCGAACTGCGGATCGGCCACGATCGAAGCGCGCAGCATGTTGTCGGGATTCAGATAACCGCGGCGCACGCCTTCGTTGACCGCATCGGTGATCGAACCCTTGAAGCCTTCGAAGCGCACGTCCATGCCGATCTTCAGGAACACGTTGACGATGCCGGTGTCCTGGCAGATCGGCCGCTTGCCTTCGGCGCACATGCGCGAGTTGGTCAGGATTTGCGCAATCGCGTCTTTCGCCGCGGGACTCTGTTCCTGCTCATAGGCGCGTGCCAGATGCTGGATATAGTCGACGGGATGGTAATAGCTGATGTACTGGAGCGCAGCGGCTACCGACTCGATGAGATCTTCTTGTTTGATCGTGGTCAGGGTGGCTAGGGTGGTCATGGCGTATCTCTGTATCTCTTTATTAAGATGCTCGGTAAGGAAAAGTGCGGAAATGGCTGATGCGGATCAATGTTCCTGGCTAGCCTGGTTCTGGGTCGCGGTCATGATGCGGTCGCACCAGGCGATAGCCAGCGCCGACAGCAGGAAAGTGATGTGGATGCCGGTCTGCGCAAGCAGCGTTTTTACATCGTAGGCGTTGGCGTTGATGAAAGTCTTCAGTAAATGGATGGACGAAATGCCGATGATCGCCATCGCCAGTTTCACCTTCAGCACCGAAGCATTCACGTGCGACAGCCACTCCGGCTGGTCCGGATGGCTTTCCAGGTTCATGCGCGAGACAAAGGTTTCATAACCGCCGACGATCACCATGATCAGCAGGTTGGAGATCATCACGACGTCGATCAGCCCCAGCACCACCAGCATGATGGTGGCTTCGGTCAGCTTGGTCGGACGCACCGCGCCATCGATCGTGACCACGTCGAGGATGTGGTTGAGCGAGGCGGCATTGCCGAACACGGCGCCGATCAGGTCGGTCAGTTCGACCCAGAAATGGAAGACATAGACGCATTGCGCCAGGATCAGGCCCAGGTACAGCGGCAATTGCAGCCAGCGACTCATGAAAATCAGGTTCGGCAGGACGCCGATGGCTTTTTTTGGCGCAGATGGTTGCATGTTGCTCATTGGAATTATCGGGAAGGGGGAAAGCGTCGCTATTTTACACTTCTTGCACGGTTTTCATGGACTGCGGCCAGCTGGCCACCGCAATCCCGGTCAATACCAGCGCCAGCGCCACAAAGTGCGCCCAGCTAAGGCTTTCATGCAAGAACACCACGCCGATGAAGGCTGCCGCCAGCGGCATCAGGGCGGTGAAGATGCCGGCCACATTGGCCTGCACGTGCTTGGTGCCGGTCAGCCACAGCCAGAACGCGATCACGCTGGCCGCCAGCGCATACCAGAAGACCAGCAGCCACATGCCGGGCGTGACCTGGCTGAAATCGTAGGACAAGGCCGCTGTCAGCCCGAACGGCAGCATCAGCAGCAGGCCGAACAGATGGCTGTAGGCAGTGATCCGCATCGGCGACAGGGTTTGCGTCAGTCGCTTGGACAGCACTACATAAGTGGCTTCGCACAGCACCGCAGCCATCACGAACAGGTTGCCTATCAGCGGCGTCTGGCCGCCGTCGCCGCTATCGCCCTTGCTCAGGTTGAGCACGGCAATACCGGCAATCGCCAGCAGGATGGAAGCCAGCGTACGCGGCTGCAGCCGCTCCTTGAGGATCAGGCGCGACAGGATCGCCACCGCCGCCGGCAGGGTGCTGGTGATCACGCCCGCGGCGGTAGCGGTGGTGTGCTGGACGCCGTACAGCATGCACAGGGTAAACAGGAAAGTACCGAAAAAAGCCTGGCCGAACAGGGTCAGCCATTCGTGGCGCTCCAGGCGCGGCGCCGCCTTGAAGAACTGCGGCGCCATCACTACCACGGCAATCACAAAGCGCAGCAGGCCGAACACCAGCACCGGCATCACCGCGATGATGGCCTTGCCGAAACCGATATTGGCGCCTACCAGCATCATGGCCAGTGCCAGGTAAGCATAAGATTTTG